>CBCPNC010000020.1:0-4969 GCA_965120425.1 uncultured Opitutia bacterium | reverse complement strand
TAATTATCTTACGAGAATAGGGGAATATATAGAAGCTTATGTTTGTACTTCTCATTTTCGGATGCCAAGTGATTCTGAAATTAATATGATTATGGTTGGTCCAGGAACAGGACTAGCTCCGTTTATGAGTTTTTTGTATGAACAAGAGAGTAGAAAGTTAAATGGCAAGCCTATCGGAAATTCTTGGTTGTTTTTTGGGGGGCAACATGAAAGTTGTGACTTTATTGAGCGTGATGAAATTGTGCGGTTGAAGAATATTGGTGTACTAAATAGGCTGGACTTAGCATTTTCACGTGATCAAGTATCTAAGATATATGTGCAAGATAAAATGTGGGAAGCTAGACATGATTTATGGGATTGGCTTAAAAATGGGGCGAATTTTTATGTTTGCGGGAATGCTAGTCATATGGCTTTAGGTGTTGAGCAAATGCTAAAAAAAATAGCTATTGATGTTGGTGGGGTAGGTGCTTCCAATGTTGATAATTGGGTGGTTGAACTTAAATCTCAAGGTAGATATCAAAAAGATGTA
This sequence comes from uncultured Opitutia bacterium, assembly GCA_965120425.1. Classification (GTDB taxonomy): domain Bacteria; phylum Verrucomicrobiota; class Verrucomicrobiia; order Opitutales; family JAIRKQ01; genus JAIDVZ01. The sequence continues at coordinate 4,440 of CBCPNC010000020.1, read as the reverse complement.
TATTAAGTGATTTAATTATCGGAAATGAATCGAGTAATAGCTTGCTCTAGTAAAGATTCTCCATCAAGAATGTTTATTTCTATTTTCAGAAAAAATGTAGGTAAGGTACATGTATAATCTTTTGGTATTCGCACAGCGTCCTTTTCAGTAGTTATAACACACTCTGCACCTTTATAAATTGCTAAACTAAAGACGTGATCAAGTTCTGTTTTTGTAAATTTGTGATGATCTATAAAACGTTTTTTATAGATTAAATTCGCACCATAATTAGTTAAAAAATTCTCAAAACTATCAGGCATGGCAATTCCACTAAATGCACATATTTTTTTATGTTTTATGAAATCGATATTTTTTTTGACAGATTCATTATTAACTTCTACCAAAAATTTCGGTTTGTGGCAGCATTTTATAATACCAACTTTAGGTAAAAATTTACGTACTAGTGTAGAAATTTTAGGGTTATCTACGATATCTGATTTGGTTAATAAAACGTAAGATGCGCGCTTAATGTGATTAATTGGTTCGCGCAATATTCCCCGTGGCAATAACTTTTGGTTCCCAAATGGATTAGTTTGATCAATAAGTAAAATATTCATGTGCCCACGTAATGGTAGATACTGAAAGCCATCATCGAGAATCAACAGGTTTGCTCCGTATTTTTTTATTGCATATCGTCCAGCTTTTACTCTATCTTTATCAACGATTACAACAACACCAGGAAGGTTTTTTGCAAGCATATATGGTTCGTCGCCTGCGCGTTCAGGACCAATTAATATGTTTTTGCCATTGCTCACCACACGTGGTGGACGTTCTTTGGAGTGAGCTAACCATCGGTAAAAAACTCGCAATTTAGATTCTCGTTTGCTTTTATATCCTCGGCTTAAAATTGCGACTTTGCGTCCTTTGGCATTTAATTCTCGAGCAAATTTTTCTACAACTGGAGTTTTTCCAGTCCCTCCTACAGTTAGATTTCCAATTACAATTACTGGACATCCTAAGGATTGAGATAGGAAGACATTTTTTTTATATAACCAATATCGTATTTGTACAATTTTTTTAAATAGCTTAGATAAAATTGATAATGGTAATGAAATTATTTTAGTGTACACATTAATTTTGCGATCGTACAACATGTCTGCACAAAATTTTTCAAATTTACTGAAATTATGTACGATTTTTCGAAGAAATTTTTTCCAAATATATCTAACTTTTCTAAAGAACCGCATTATATTAGCTTGTTGTTCAACATTCTTTCTACATGGAATAATGTACTTTTCTTTATTATTTGTCTATTCCCAAAAAACGATTTATAATCAGGGAAGAATGTGTCTCCATGGTACGAATGATTAATTACACTTAAATATAATTCTCTACAGGCTGGTAATAATGTTTGATATATGCTTGCTCCTCCACATACCCATATTGTGCCAGGTATATTTAATAATTCGTCAAAAGAATGAATAACTGTTGCTCCTTGTATTTCAATATTAGACCTTGTAATAATAATATTTTTACGCATTGGCAGAACTTTACCTATTGATTGAAAAGTTTTCCTGCCCATAAGTATAGACGCATTAATAGTAGTATTGCGAAAAAAATGTAATTCTTCTGGAATTTTCCAAGGAATAGTATTATTGGAGCCTATTACGCCATTTAACGACATGGCAGCGATAGCGCGCAGATCACAATTGTGAAGCATGGAAGATGTTAATTGATTAGATAATGTCATACTGCTATCGGTGCTTTTATTGCAGGATATGGGTTATAATTTTTAAGTTTAAAATCTGAGTATTGAAATGAGTCAATATCTTTTACGGTTTCATTAATTTCCAACTGCGGAAGCTCTCTTGGAATGCGAGATAATTGTTCTTTTACTTGCTCGATATGATTTTTGTAGATGTGTAAATCACCAAAAGTATGTATAAATTCTTTTACTTTTAACTCACAGACTTGTGCGATCATCATTGTTAATAATGAATATGAGGCGATATTGAATGGTACACCTAGGAACATATCTGCGCTTCGTTGATAAAGTTGACAACTAAGCTCTTCTTTACTGGAAACATAAAACTGAAATAATGCATGACAAGGAGGTAATGCCATTTTTTTCATATCTGCTGGATTCCAAGCCGAAACTATATGTCGTCGCCCATATGGGTTTGTTTTAATATTATTAATTACTTCTTTTATTTGATCAATTGTTGACCCATCTGGCGATTGCCATTTCCTCCATTGTGAACCGTATACTGGGCCGAGCTCGCCATTATCATCAGCCCATTCGTTCCAAATTTTTACCCCATTGTCTTGAAGATATTTTACGTTAGTTGAACCTTTTAGAAACCACAATAGTTCATGTATTATAGATTTTATATGAACCTTTTTTGTTGTTAATAATGGAAAATATTTACTGATGTCGAAGCGTAATTGTGCACCAAATAACCCAATTGTGCCAACTCCTGTACGATCCTGGCGCAATTCACCATGTAGTAATACGTCCTCTAGGAGATTAAGATAATTTTGCATGCAAATTGATTAATAATTTAAATTAAATATTCGACACAAAAATGCTTTTCGTTTTTTTAAAGAAGCACTATTTGTGTGAAAAACGGTGTGTGTACCGCATATTCCCACCAAATTTTTGAAAAAGAATTGTATTCTTCTTCCCAAGGTTTTTCCATAGCGTAGTGAATTATTGCTGGATTGTTTATAATTTGTTTAATCTTTTCATTAGAAAATCCTTCTGATAATAACCCTTGAGTTATAATATCATCAAAATTAGACATAAAATTGTATCTGGTGTCTATACATTTTATATGATTTCTACATATAATATTAATGATATCTTGATCTTGATATGGAAATGACCGCCTATCATCTACTCCGTGTTTTATTAATTCTTTAAACTTTGGTACTAGGTTGTGTTTGCGGATTAAGTCTAGGTTCATTACTAGCACACCTGAATTTACGTAATTTTGCATATCGAGTAAATCAATAAACTTATCGATAATTTGCGGATGAAATTGTTTATAAGAGTGTATACTTGCCCAATCCTTTACTCCAGCAATATAGTATCCGGTTAAATCGGTATTAAAAAGCTCTGTTAAGTCAGATAATACAATAAGATCCGTGTCGAGATATATACACTTAGAGTATTGGGGTAATAAATCTGCAATTAATAAACGATAATACATGGCATTAGGAATATCATCAAGAGTATTGCATATGCTATCTGATTTAATTGTTATGAATTGAATGTTGCAGTTATATTTTTTTTGTAACCCTGAAATTTTATCCGAGATAGTGATTTCGGATTGCTCAGGAGTTAGTATATAAAAATCATAATACGTATTTTGGTTTGCGTTTTCTAAAATTGAGTAGATTGTTACATAGGCATATGTGGCGTAATTGTTATCAATGGATAGTACAATAGGAATTTTGTTATCGGTTAATGAAGTAGGCAATATGCTAAAAAATACGCTATTTTTAAATAAAAATATAGCTAAGCACAACAAGTTTGTTAGCTTTGCAAGTATCACATGCAAAGCATGTATAAAAATTTTTACAAAATGCACGAAAATTTTTACATTTTTTCGCTAAAATATCTTGGCTTTCGAAAGAATTGTAAAAATCTTTGCAAATTTACTTTTTCAGTAACTGCTTAAGCAGTTGTAACTGGCAGTTAATTTTTTTTACTTTATCTTGATAATGGAGTTTTTTATTTCCAGTGCAGATATTTTGCAGTAACTTACACCGAAAATATCGGAAGAGCAATTTAAATTTATTTTTGTTAACATTTAGTATGCTACGAATATACTGCTTTATGCTTGATTCTATTATTTCTTTCCATAAGTCAGAATTTATAGCATACTTTAGCCAAATTTTGATAGCTTTGTCATTACAATTGATAAGCGAATTCCAAGGTTTTTCTTGACCTGCAAAATGTATTATTAAAGCATCATTATATGACTGCTCTATTTCTTGAAAGATTTTAGAATATTGAAAATATACGAATTCGTTAGTTTTTATGGAAGGATTGAAATTAAATCGCAGTGAAATATATTTTATATTTTTTCTGTAAACTTTATTAATTATATCTTGGTCGACAAATTTACTTTTTTTTATAAATTTTTTATTTCCAAGTAGTTGTTGAATTTCTTCAGAAATTTTGTTTTCCCTTATTTTGCGTAAATTTAGTAATAAAACCCCGGAATTGATATATTCCATTGGTTCACATATTTTATGTTTAATTATGTAAGACGGATTGTTCACATTAAGAGTATCTAAAACTCCAGCAGTATAGAAATCTTTTATATCATTTTCAAATAATTCCGATAAATCTTTAAGTACCAATATATCGCAATCAAGGTAAATACATTTATCGTCAGTAATTATTTGATCAACAATTAAACGATAGTATACAGGAGTTGTAAAGTATGACCA
>CBCPNC010000019.1:0-5873 GCA_965120425.1 uncultured Opitutia bacterium | reverse complement strand
GCACCTTCAACTCCTGAACTTTTTGAATAAAATCGTATTTTAAATTTTTCTGATTATCGTCCAACTTGCTATCTTCCTTTGAAACATATTTTCGCCCTTCATGTTTTTGAAGATCTTTACCAATTTTTGGCAAAGGAATATAAGTTGTAATATCTCCACTTTCTCCAAGACAATTAACATGTGTCTTAATACTCTTCTTATCGTCACCCCTGACTTCCAATAAGATTTCACCTATTGACCTTGAAATATCCCCATCCTCCTCCTTTTTCATAGGGCGATAATTATTATCCTCACCACCATGATCACGGCTCTTCAAAAAGGCTATATAATCAGACCCTCTTTGAAGTAAACTACCTAAACCTTCAATTGCTATTACTTGCATTTCAGATGAAAAAACAATTCCACGCCTAATAACATCACATAAAATAACAAACTCACTCTCTAATTCTTTAATTTCATTGCTAATTTGTGTATTTTCTGTAAATTTTCACCAGTGTCCCTCCGCGTTGTCATTTTATTTTTACTACTATCATTCAACACTGTAGGTTTTTCTATCGCCTTCTCTAAACCTTGTTTAAGTTGTGTTGTTATTGCGTTATATTCATACTCTACTTGCTTTTTTTTACTCTCTATTTCCGAATTCTTTCTCTTAAAATCAGCGACACAAGCAAAATCAGTCTCTATTTTCCTATCACTAAATTTTGTGTCCAATCTGTCAACACTTTGAACCTCAACCATTCTGTTATAAAGGAAATCAGTATCAAAATGTCTGCACGTCAACGCCAAAATTGTCCTAATAAATGCTTCTGGAATTTTTTTATTACTGATATCAGTCATATGTCTGAACCAAAAATCTTTAGTAATAGGTGCATAGACTGTTCCATACTCATTACTAAGTTTTTGAATGTTCTTATCAATTTCATTCGAAATGTCTTGTATACTCTGTATACTTTCTTCATCGACTGTTCGTTCTATGCGCGCAACATCATCTCTCACTTTCTGCAATAACCGCAGATCATCGTCAACTTTGATAATATTTTGGGGAGAATGCATAATAACCATTAGGTTATGCAAAAGTACTTATAACACCAACATTTTATGTCAACAAAATTTTCCCAAATGAATCACAAAAAGATCCTGACATGGAACGACGATATGCATTAAGTGCAAATTCTATTAGCCCAATATATAAAATAGAATGTGGATTCTTTAAGTATTCTCTGATCACTTCTTCAGCGAACTGTTGCATACGTATGCTACGTATAATAAGATACTTGTACGCGCTCTTTCCCGTAAACATTGCTACATTCCGAGCATCAAGCGCAACGTTTGTAGACAACGAATTTTGTCTTGACGGTTCTAAATTCTGCTTTGATTCAACAAAAGAAATCGATGACGCCAATCTATCAGAAACACCAAATTCTTTACCTTCTGAAAGAGCAACTTCACGTTCGACAAATCTTACTCCATCGTTGTTGACTGAACTATTTTGTTCAATATCCACAATTATGCATGTTTATTACCACTTAAAAATTTGTCAAATAAAAACCTTCAAATTGAAAGAATTTTCAATTAAAAAAAAATAAATATGTTTTTTCAACGATTAACATTGAGCAAAAATTCAATATTTGTCTTTGTTTGTTTTACCCGTTGAATTAACATTTCCATAGCATCTACTCCAGGTACACCCTTCAGCGCTCGCCGTAAGGTATATATCTTTTCTAATTCATCTGGATGGTATAATAACTCTTCCTTACGAGTACCGCTTTTTTCAACATTAATCGCTGGAAATATTCGTTTATCAACCAATGCTCGATCAAGATGCAACTCCATGTTGCCTGTTCCCTTAAATTCTTCAAAAATCACCTCATCCATTCTACTACCAGTATCTACAAGAGCAGTTGCTAAAATTGTCAAACTACCACCGCCTTCTATATTCCTTGCAGAGCCAAAAAACTTTTTCGGTAATTGTAATGCATTGGCATCGACTCCACCCGATAGTAATTTTCCGCTACTCGGTTGTTCAGCATTATGCGCCCGTGCTAATCGAGTAATAGAGTCTAATAAAATCACCACATGTTGCCCAGCTTCTACCTTGCGACGTGCTTTATCAATCACCATATCAGCGGCATGAATGTGATTATCTGTCGATTCATCAAACGTAGAACTTGTAATCTCTGCATTTGGTACCTGACGTCGAAAATCAGTAACTTCTTCCGGTCGCTCATCAATTAATAAAATCATCAACGCAACATCAGGGCGATTTTGAGAAATCGCATTGGCTATACCTTGTAAAAGGACCGTTTTCCCTGTGCGCGGTGGAGCGACAATTAACCCACGCTGCCCAAGTCCAATCGGAGTCAACAAATCAATGATACGCATCGATCGATTATCCCACGCAACATCATTATTGGTTTCTAAAAACAATCGTTCCGTTGGATAATACGGAATAAGATCTTTAAATTTCGGTAAAATACCAACTTTTTCTGGTGACATATCCATCACATCTTTAATCACAAGAACAAACGGACACGTTGAATTATTTACTGGTGGATGAAGATAGGCCGTGATTTCCTGTCCACGACGCAACCCATATTTTTGTATAAATAATTTGGAAACAAATGCACTTTGTGGTTTAATTCTGTAATTATCGCTTGAATAAACAATTAACCCATCTCCTCCTTCTATTGACTCTAATACTCCATGTACAATAATAGGTCTTTTATCGGCAAATATCGCATTGGTAATAACTTCCAAAACTTTGGTTCCAGAAGCACGCTTAATATTTTCAATATCCTCACCAGCATTTTCTAAAATTTTGAATTCCGCAAGCAGCTGTGCAGCAGTCTTAGTACTATATTCATTAAAATCAAATACTTCCTGAGAAAAATCTATACTTGAATTCGCTAAATCTTCTAATTTCTCAATAGATTCAAAACATTCCAGGTTTTTCATAAACCCAGTATTGAATTGCCCAATACGAATTTGCTTTACGAAACGTTGCTTTGGTTCATTTGAGCGCCCTCGTACATTATTGTTCTTGGGAGCATTATTCTTTTTATCTTTTTTATCCTGCCGATGTAAGGATTCTTGCTTTTGTGTATTAATATTATCTGGGTATTCTAACGGCATACTCTCCGGTTCCTCTACTACCTTCTCTGTATTATTTTGCTCTAATTTAGATACATTATCTGAAATATTCCATATTTCTGGTTCTGAATCTACACCATCACGGTAAACATACATTAACTCCCTTTCGCCTTTTTCTTGATTGCTATCCACTGACGGTTTTCCCATAACATTTGTATCAGAACTTGCAGATTCATCACCTTTAATTTCAGTGGTTTTTTTTGAAGAACGTCTACGACGAGCCGATGCAGTTTTAGTTTTTTTAACCGATTTTTCAGGTATGTTCGTTTCAACTACATCATCCATTGTAATATCATTAAATTCATTTTCCATAGATAACAACCTTAATGTCTTCCATTATAATGATGAATGGCACCCACTTATACTTTGCTAAGTTAATGAAATGGGTAAGTTAATAGAGACCAAAGCTTCTTGCAAAATATTAGCCTATTTTTAAATGTCGAGCATTTTTATAAAAACTTTTAATTAAATGGTTAAAATTTTTCTAAGCGATCTATTCCAAGTTGAACTAAGAAAAATCATATATATTACAACAGCAGAACAACTAACAAACCAGCTAAGCTTTGACAGATTCAACAATACTCCCCCAATGACAGGTATACAACCTATAACAATTAGTGATATTTTTATAAAAATTTCAACAAACTTACTACAATATACGCTCTTGTCTCGCATAATTAAGCCGTCGCAATGTAATTTTTGTTGAAAATACACAAAACAGTAATTCAAACCAATTAACAGTATATTTTGAATAAAACTTAGTAAAAATAATATATCATATCGTAACTTATTACTATTTCCCAAGAAGAAAAACAACCAACAAGTATTCCAAGTAACTAAATACGCTGATAATCGCCTATTCTCTGTCTTCGAAAAAAATAATACTGGAACAAATAAAGCACCGATAGCTCCATAAACTGCACAAAATTTCATCACACACGAAGCAACTTCTGAAGTAACTGATGTTTGAAAAAATTGAAGCACAAAACAAACATTAACTGGATAAAAAAATGCTAAATACGTCGCAAAAAGACTTGATGGAACATGCATACAAAATGGTTCTATCCAACCATGAAAAAAATATCCACCAAATATTATGCTATAAGCAATTAATGTTATAACCAAATAAGAACAACAATTATTATTTTTATAATATAAATAACTCAATAAACTTAAGGATAATAATTGATAACAAGAAAATTTTTTCGCTGCAAAACGGGAATCAAATATACCAAATTTTATTAAACAATACACTACTACAGCAATAAATATTAAGTGATAAAAATATGAAATTATATTATTATTTAGTATACATATAATTGATACTCCTATCGAGAGCATGGTATTAACAAAGACACAAATAATCTGCTCAATACGGCGATCATAGAATAACGGACATGATATAAGAAATAAACCGAGAAATAACCAAATAAAGAAAAAATTGTTAGATATATTCATTAATATAAGTTTTTAACGCTTTCTATATGCTAGTTTTGATAAAAAGTGCATAATACATGAAAGCAATATTAAGACAGGTAACATTAATAATCTTTCAAAGCAATACCGAATAATAAATCGATCGATAAAATCGCAAACTTTTATAAACTTTTTAAAAATTTTCACCTGTACCATAAGCACGATCTCCGAAATCCCCAACCCCAGGGATGATAAACTTGTTATCATTTAATCGTTCATCCAGTGCTATCAAAAATACTGGAATATCAGGAAACAAATTTTCTAAATGTCTAATTCCTTCGGGTGCAGCAATAATCGATAACATTGATACGCTCACTGGATTATTATTTAAGATCATATCTATTGCTCCCTCAGCTGACCCACCAGTAGCAACCATCGGATCTAATATAAATACGTGTTTATTTTGTAAATTTGGTAAATTGCAACAATACGAATGAGCACGGGCAGTAAATTCTTCACGTTGCATACCAATATATCCCACGGAAATGTTCTCAAAAAATTCCAATACAACTGGCATCATCGTCAACCCTGAGCGTAAAATAGGCACAGCAACAATATCATCTAATATTTTTGTTCCTTCAAATGGTGCCAACGGAGTTTGAATATTACATACTGCTGTTTTTATATTTCGAGATGCCTCTATTAACAAAAAATACGTCAGTTGTTTACATATTTCTCGAAATCGTGAAGAAGAAGTACTTCGGTTACGTAAGACAGTTAACAAGTGCTTTGCGACAGGATGATCAATGACATGTAAAGCCATAGTCACACAAAAACAGTTTATTGGCAGAAATCAATTTAAAAAATTTCACTAAGAACAATCACTTAAGCAATAAATTCGATCCTATACTTAGAAAGATAAATGTTCCAACGATATCAGTGATGGTCGTTAAGAAGATATATGAACTTTGAGCAGGGTCACATTTAATTCTACGAAGGAACATTGGAATAAATGCACCGACTAAACCAGATAAAGCCATATTTAATACCATGGAGACAAATATCACAACTCCAACCATCAAATTTGACATCCAAAGTGAAGCAATTACAGAAGCAATAAATCCAACGATAATTCCATTAACAAGCCCTTTTATTAATTCTCGGCATAATATTCCTGCTGAATCTCGAGCATGAAATTCCCCAAGTGCAAAACTGCGAATGGCAACTGCTAATGTTTGAGCACCAGAATTTCCACTGAGAGAGGAAATAAGGTTCATAAAAACTGCTAATATAGTGAGTGTAGCAAT
>CBCPNC010000018.1:0-5907 GCA_965120425.1 uncultured Opitutia bacterium | reverse complement strand
GGAGCAATTATTCGCAATGAACTACAAAATTTTATTCTCTCAGAATTATTAAAAAATGGATACCAACAAGTTTTTACGCCACACATTGCTAAACTTAATTTATTTCGTACATCAGGACATTTCCCATACTATAAGGAATCTCAATTTCCTCCACTACCTGATCGCAAAGAATTAGATCTTTGTACAAATAACAATATTTCTTCCAAGGAAATGTTTCAAAATATGGAAGAAGGACAGTTAGAGGGGTTTTTATTAAAACCTATGAACTGTCCCGAACACATTAGAATTTATGCATCAGAACAACATTCATACCGTGAGTTACCAATTAGATTAGCTGAATTTGGTACAGTCTATAGATGGGAACAATCGGGAGAATTAAACGGAATGACAAGAGTTCGTAGTTTCACGCAAGATGATGCTCATTTATTTTGTCGACCAGATCAACTAGAATCAGAAATTAATGGTTGTCTACAATTAGTACAACTAATTTTTTCAACTCTCGGCATAACAAAATTTCGTGTAAGAATAGGGCTGCGAGATAAAACATCGAATAAGTATATTGGATCAGATGAAAATTGGGCAATCTCTGAATCTGCACTGCGTAAAGCTGCCAAAAATTTAAATGTATCGTTTGAAGAACAATGCGGAGAAGCTGCTTTTTACGGCCCTAAAATTGATTTCATTGTTAAAGATGTTATCGGGCGTGATTGGCAGTTAGGAACTGTTCAAGTAGATTATAACCTACCTGAACGATTTGACTTATATTACATCGGTGATGACAACCAAAAACATCGACCAATCATAATCCATAGAGCTCCATTCGGATCTTTGGAAAGATTCTCTGGGTTGTTAATTGAACATTTTGGTGGAGATTTTCCAACATGGTTAGCTCCAGAGCAAGTTAGAATATTAACATTAAATGAAAATTTAATGGAATATGCATTAAAAATACAGTCCACTTTAAAAGAACATAATATAAGATGTAGTATTGATTCTCACCCAGAAGGCCTTAGTGCAAAAATTCGACATGCAGAACTAGATAAAGTGCCTCATATATTTATTATTGGAAACAAAGAAGAACAATCTGGACATGTATCCATTAGATCACGTATAAATATAGAATTAAACGGAACTATGTTGTTAAATCATGCCATTGACAAAATACAAGAAATGGTACAGAAAAAAATTCTTCCAACAAAAAAACAAATATGACAAAATTTACATTTTCAGAGTCTCTTGATCAAGAAGATCCAGAAATTTTTTCAGCTATGCAATCAGAGCTAACTCGGCAAGGTAATCACATTGAATTGATTGCGTCAGAAAATTTTACTTCTACAGCAATCCTGCAAGCGGCAGGCAGTGTATTTACTAATAAGTATGCCGAAGGATACCCTCAAAAACGTTACTACGGTGGTTGTGAGTATGTCGATATCGTTGAATCAATTGCGATTGAACGCGCTAAAATGCTATTTGGTGCTGAACACGTAAATGTACAACCACATTCTGGCAGTCAAGCTAATACAGCAGTCTATTTGGCTACATTAAAACCTGGTGATACAATATTGACAATGTCTTTAGAAAATGGAGGACATTTAACACACGGACATCCTAAAAACATTAGTGGAATACTATATAATGTTAAGCATTACGGAACAATAACAGATTCTGGACTTATCAATTATGATGAACTTGAAGAAATCGCCAATAAACAGCATCCAAAATTAATAACAATAGGAGCTTCTGCTTATCCACGAAACATAGATTTTCAACGCGTAGCTAATATTGCGCATAACGCTGGAGCACTAGTACTTGCTGATATTGCACATATTGCTGGGTTAGTAGCAGCTGGATTACATCAAAGCCCAGTTCCATATTGTGATTTCGTCACATCCACGACACATAAAACATTACGTGGACCACGTGGTGGAATAATAATGTGTAAAAAAGAATTCGCTAAAGCTATAGATTCAGCAGTATTTCCAGGTACACAAGGTGGTCCATTAATGCATATAATCGCTGCTAAAGCAGTTTGCTTCAAAGAAGCACTATCGCCTATGTTTAAAAAATACCAAGAACAAATTCTTATCAATGCACGCGTATTAGCAGAAGAATTAGCATTAAAAAAGTTAACAATAGTAACTGGAGGAACAGATAACCATTTATTACTTGTTGATTTACGAGGAAGCCATCCGGAAATTTCCGGTAAAGATGCTCAAAATGCATTAGATAAAGTAAATATTACTACTAATCGCAATACTATACCAAATGAAACACGAAGCCCATTTTTGACTAGTGGATTGCGGCTTGGTACACCAGCAATTACAACACGTGGAATGAAAGAATCGGAAGTAAAAACGATCGCCGACATGATCGCTATGGTTTTAGATAATATCAATGATACATCAATACTTCAAACCATTCAAAAACATGTCATAGATCTATGTGCGCAATTTCCATTACCGTACTAGTATAAAAAATTTTATCACTCAGTATAATTTTATTTATTGCTACTTTTCAGCAAAAAAGTACACTTATACTCTTTGAGTATGAAGAAATTATACAGAGCATTTACATTGATAGAAATATTAACAGTAATTGCCATTATTGGGATACTAACAACGATGTTATTACCGTCCATTGGGCAAGCAATTGATCATGCACGTCGCATGAAAGATGCTAATAATTTACGTCAATTAGCAGCCGGGTACATAAATTATTTATATAACTCAAATAATCGATACGAAATAAATTCTTGCAAAAATATCTGTGAATTTGCCGCTATACTAGCTAAACATGGTTATATATCTAATCCTGAAGTATATTACGTACAGTCTGATTATCTGATCTCTAATATTAGACCACCAAAATCGATCGGCACCTCGTGCAATAATGTATGGATTCCTAATAATAATTTTTTAAAATTTCCACTAAGTGTCGTAGTCATTACTAATATATCCCCGACATCACAAGCGTCAATTACTCCTATTGCTTATACTCGTGGATTGAACACAAAAAATGGGAGATGGGATACATCTGCTGGTAACAACGGAGGAGTATATTCAAATGAAGGAGGATTTATTGCATTTTTAGATGGGCATGTTCAATTTTTTGAAAATTTAACAGATGAAATCAATCAGCTAATAAATTATAACACCGGAGAAAGTACTTCTAATATACAAGAATCTCTTAATCCTGGAGCACGAGCTTTGAGTTACTTAGGAATTGAATGGGAAGCTAAATAACCCATAATTCAGTGAGAAGCCTTTAACAAAATTATTCCAGTTATTATTAAGATAATTCCTAACCAACTAAAAAATGACGCTGTATCATGGAAAAGATATAACCCCACAAGAAATGTTCCTACTGCACCAATACCTGTCCATATTGCATATGCTACTCCAATATAAATTTGCTTTTGCGCTAGGAATAAAAAAACACCGCTAATGGCCATCCCAACAACAGCAAATAAAATTGACGAATAAAAATATCGAGTAGTTTGTGATAACTTTAGTCCTAAAGGCCATGCAACTTCGAATAAACCTGCTAATAATAAGAATATCCAAACCATTATTTAATAAAAGTAACATTAAATGCTTAGGCAAATAAAAAACAATGTATTTCGTAGCTAATTAATCTTTTTTAAAAACACTGATTTGGGTTTTAAAATTAAATGAAATACATAAAGTAAGTTATATTAACAATAACTAATTTTAACCAAAAAACAAATGTAAATTATTTCCTGTCATGTGAAAAATTAACAAATATAACAAATATTTTATTAAAGTTGTGTGAAATAAACCAACAAGAAGCAACTTTAAAATATTTTATATAAGAAAAAACTAGGATCGTATTTACCCAAAACCATGCAAATAATGGCGATATACTTAAACCTTCCCTGGAAGAATTATTTTTAAACAAACATTAATTGTAGTTAGGTTTAGTATTAAAAATAAATTTCAATTCATAAATTACACAAAACATCTTAATCGTCATAAACCTATTGTTTTAATTTAATATACGAAAGAAAAATAAACAAAGACTGCATAAGATATATAACATCATTCCCTTTTTTATAACAAACTCCTCCCATTTTTATAAAAAATTATCTCTTAAGTTACAGTAGGCCCTTACCATAAAAGAACTTAACTTTATTTAAGCCTGTTAAAAATTTGTTTAAAAAAGCAACATAAGTCTTTTTTTATTAAAATCTTATTGCTTTCAATATTTTAATATTTTATTTCTAGACTCAGAATAAAAATAAAGGAGGTTTTATGCAAATCACTACTTCTGATGGCAAAACAATTAATAATTTTGCAAAATTTCAAGACGTAATATCTGCGGCAGAAAAAAAATGCTTTTCAATTGATGAGTACCCCAACAATGAAGTTTCATTTAATGGCCATACTTTTAATATAAATACGAGTTCTTCGCTTGAACCTATGCTAAAATTAACTGAATCAATACAACTGGACATCTGGAATGGACGAGCTTATTTGAACAGGAGAAAACTCTCAGATACAGTAATCGAAAAAACAAATATTATTTTGTCCTGGTTTCAAAATATAATCAAATCCAATGATAAGCAAGTGAACATAGATATTAGTGCTTTTCAATTAAGACGTATTTTAAATGTTCTTAATACTATAATAGAGCACTCGAGTGCACATTCTGGTAGAATCTTTTCCACAATAAAACAGATAACCAAAACTCTGTAAAAAAAACGGATAACAGATAACTAAAAATTTAAAAGGCCTAATTTTATGTCACCTAACGGGGTTAATATTTTAAATCCTCTTAAGCAAGAAGTTTCAATAAAAGACATTTTTAACGAAACATCGTTGCCTGAAGGAAGCAAAACTAGTTCGTCAACTTTCAATAGAAAAGATATAAAAACATTTTCTGCTACAGTAAGAAAACCTTCTACGGAAGAAACTAGTGCTATCAATCTTACAACAAGATTGGTGAGGACCCATTGCGCAAATAACAAAAATAAGCAGAAACCTACAGCAAAAACATCAAGCAAAACCAAGGCACCAAAGACTAGTAAAAATTCAAAAACACAACTATCTACTTCCCAAACACATTCTAAAAGCGTAGATGATCTAACTAATGGAAAGTGGTTCAATGTTTTTAAGGATAAGGGCTTAAAATTCGGGAAAACAATCTTACAGGTAACAGAAGCTTCTATTAATCAAATATTTTCCTGGGATCAAAGTTCTATTCCAAATGCTTATAAATTGAGTTTTGCACAAGCCATATGTGATCTTCTAGAGTTGCCAACAGGTCGTAAGCTTTTCGAAAATATAGTTAAAATACATCATAATAATGTCGGATTATCGAAATTAATATTTCATTTTGACAGTTCTGATAATCGCAGTAAATGCGATTGGTTTGATTACCCAGAACCATGTAAAATATCTCTCAAATACAAAGATAACATGTGTCGAGGTACAAGTTGGCTTTTTTTTGTAAAAGATCTAGAAAAAACAATTGAAGCTGAAGTACCTGCATCAGTAGTGTTAGCACATGAATTAGGGCATTATATAAGTGGAATTTATATTCAGAGCAATATGGCAAAGGAATTTAACCATATTAGGTATGCAGCAGCTATGACTGATGCCCGAAATAATAACGGAATAATTCACGATCCTTGCACTGCAGCTTTGCTGCAAGATATTATGTCTCGTGCTGATAATGTGATGACGAGATATAGTCATACAGAATACGAGAACTTACTAAAAGGTGTAATTAATATTCTGAATCCTTCACCTCTGGAAAAGACTTTTCTTGAACTTTGGAATGGAGATTATGATGAAATACTTAATATTTTACCTAAATTACCATTTTTAAAAAGAAAATTTTTGATTTCAGTGATGGCCAAACAACTATGGAAGCTTTTAAGAATCT
>CBCPNC010000017.1:0-5601 GCA_965120425.1 uncultured Opitutia bacterium | reverse complement strand
AAAGAAAATTGCTCGATTGAATAACCAGATAAAAGCTGGGATGGCGAGTTTAGAGCGCATTGAAGAATTGTTTGATCAACCGGAAATTATCATTGATCCAATAAAACCAGCAAATGTTAATAGACTATATAACATAGTATTTGATAATGTGTCATTTAGTTATGACAGTGAATGTGAAGTTTTGCACAATATTAATTTCGAATTAAATCGCGGCAATACTTATGCTTTGGTTGGAAATAGTGGAGCGGGGAAAACTACAGTGATTAACCTTATTTTACGTTTTTATGATGTTTCTAAAGGTAGTATTAACATTGATGGAATTGACATACGTGACATGCGGGTAAAGGATCTTAGGAAAAATATTTCCATTGTACCTCAGTTCCCCACATTGATTAATGGAACAATTTTAGATAATATTTTATGGAGTGCTCCATGGGAAGATAAAGAAGCTGTTGTTAGGGCAGCTAAAAGGGCATATGCACATGAGTTTATTAGTGGATTTGAAGAAGGATACGACACTTTTGTTGGGGAAAATGGCATGAGGCTATCTGGTGGACAAAAGCAAAGAATTGCTTTGGCACGTGCTTTTTTACGCAATGCTCCGATTCTAATATTGGATGAAGCTACGTCATCATTAGATGCTAATAGTGAACATGCAGTACATAAAGCTATTGAAGACTTAATTGTAGACAAAACTGTCATTTTAATATCACATCGTTTTACTATGATGTCTATTGTAAATAAGGTTTTTGTGTTAAATAAAGGGAGTATTATTGAAGAAGGATCACCTGGAGAACTTCTACGAGAGGAAAATTCATTATACTATTCTTTATACCAAAAGCAGCAAGGCATATAATCCTTGTTGCTTAAGTTATTTTTATTGTAGGCTATTTACAGGTATTTTTCGTAACAATAGTTGTATGGTAGAGTATCACTTTATTTGTTAAGAGTTTTTCTTGTATGCTTTTTTTAAAGTTCATACAACAACTGGTACTTCAATTATTGTTAGCTCGTGCTACTTTTTTTCTGCTCATCATATTGTGAATGTTGTTTGTGATAAGTATTTATTGGGGTTCTTTCTGGTAGGTTTAACTACTTCCACTACTAATATTATCGTTCTACATGGCCTATTTGTGATTTTTGTGGAGACTACTTTTGGCGCTTTTTATTAACATTAAGTGTTTCTGTTGTCCCTTGAGCATTTGCTTTTTCTATTAGTTTATTTTTTATTTGTTTAATTGAACTTCTGCTTGTCATGTTAGTTTTTAGGTTGTCAAGTTCTTCTTGTATTACTTGATCTCTTACTATTTTTTTGAGGTTATTTATTTGCTCTTTTTCTGCCTTTGTTGTTTCGTTGGAATTAAGTACTAGTTCTAAGGCAAGTTTTATGTTTTCTTCTTTTATATTTTCTTTTGATTTTTTTGTGTTTTCTATTTCATCTCTATGTGTTGCTTTTGTTGTTATTTTTCTTTTTGTCGTTGTTTGTGTTCTTTTTTTGTGAGTGATGGTTTCAACTATTTGCTCGTTGGGGGTTGTTACTTGGCTTGTAGTAGACTCATCATTTTGATCTTTGTTAGGATTTTCTGGAGTAACAATTCTCCTTTCAGTTGTTTTTTCTTCCTCAACAATAGTCGTTTGGGTATTGTTTTCTTGAGTGTTTTGATTTACAATAACACCTGATTTTTTTAGAAAACCTTGCGTAAAAATATCTACCATCTGTAAACCACATGATATTGTGCTGCTTAATTTAGCATTGCTACTAGATGCTTTTTTATATAAAAAACAAGCAGCGGAAACTGTAGCAAGAGCTATAGCAGTTATACATAAGTTGGGGTGCGTTTTTATCAAATTCCTCACTTTATCTGCTATTTCTGATTTTATGAATTTTGCCTTTGTTTCTATTTCGTCTAATTTAATTGATTTTATGTTGTTTTTGTGAATTTTTTGAAAATTAATGTCATCTTTCCCACGAGAGATGTTATGTGTATCAAAGTTACTACTCGAAAGATTTGTAGGATCGTTGCTAATATTGTTAACAGGTACATTTTGTATATTCAAAGCTAACATCATAATCTTGTATTGGTTTAAGTGCCATTTGAAGATTTTAAATTTGTCACTTTGTCAATATTTTTTTTGCGAAAAACTAAAGCTTTATTTGTTTTTTTTAGATAATACAGTTTTTTTCTATTTAAAAACGTGTTTATTTGTATTTTTACACATAAAAAATCCATGCTTTTTTTAATTGATTAATAGCAAGAGTGTTGTCCTAGTAATTGTCGTATTTCTATTAATTGACACTCTCTATTTTTGGTCTTGTTGATTTATTGCCTGTTCAGTTTCTCGCTTTATTGCCTGTTCAGTTTCTCGCTGCGTTACCTCTACAACTTTTTGTAAAAATGTTTGCACAAATTCTCCTTTTTGTTTCTCGTATTTTTCTTTCATATTTTGCATGTCTTGATTGTGTTTTTGGGCTTGCGTTTCTAATTCTTTATCTTTCTCTCTTATTGTTCCATTTAATTCTTGGATATTTTTACTTTTAATGTGGTTGTTTATTAAAAGAGCGACTGTACCGACAACTATAAGTCCCATAATGGTTGCTGCTATTGGATTGTCTTGAAAAAATCGCATAAAATTCATCAGTTCTTTATTCGCTTCTTTAACAACATTATCCAAGATTGGCATTGCTTTTGCAGATACATTTTTGCATCCTAATGAAATTGAATCAGTGAGTGACGTGAAGTTTTTACTAAACCATTTTGAAATGTCTGAAATTGAAATGTTTGATGAGAAACCTTTAAATTTTTTAATTTGATCAAAAGTGTTTAGTGCATAAGAGTTGTTTAAGGTGTTATTTGTGTCCATATAAAGTTTATTCCTTTTTTTTGTAAAAAAAGTGTATGTTTGCGACAGGGGTTGGCAAGCTTTTTACATATTTTTCTTAAGCCGTGAAATGAACTTGTCGATTAATGATGGTTTATTGGATTGTGTTAAATTTGATTGATTCTTTTCTCTTGAAATTGTGTGATACGTTTCTTTAGTTCCGTTGAGAAGATTTCTTAAGATGTTTCCATAATAGGTAGGATGTTCTGAAATATTTGAAATAGATGTATTAAGTGCATGACAAACCTCATCAAAGTGAACAATTTTTACAGGGATGTCGCTCTGTAATATTGATTTTATATTTGCTGTTGCAGATTGAAGAATTTGTTCCCTTTTTTCAAAAGTATTATCGATTTTTGTATTACAAAGTTCACTGCGTATCATTTGTATTGGACGTGATAAGTCATAATATTGACTATGGTGAATATTCGGTTCATTTAGAATTACTGATTGTAATAGAAAGTGTCGTTTTATTTTGAGTTCATGATTAGGGAAAAGTGGTTCATTAAAATCTAAGAAATATGAAAATTTCCCAAAGTTTTCACGGATGTATTCAAAAAACAGATCAAAATTTACTGGTGCCCATCTTCCATGTTTAGGATCGTTTTCGAAGCGAGAAATTTCCCAATATTGAAATATAGTATGCCCATTAAGTAAATGTATATAATCGCTGATTGGCTCATAATGCTTAAATAATTGGCGAAAAAATTCAAAATGATCATTATACAGTTCATTCCATCGGTAAGGAATGGTAGTATATTTTATACCATGTTGTAGTAATTCGCTTTCTGGTAATCCAAGATAAACAGTTGGGATAAAGTTTTTATTTAAATAAAATGAACGAGCATTTCCCCATACTTCACTGCTATGTTCATCACAAGTTAAATTTATATCGATAGATGTGTAGATGCCATGCTCATGAGCTGACGTGACAAATTCCTTGTATGCACTATCTGTGAGAAATTGTAACACTTTTTCAGTAGTAATTCTATTGAATAGTTGATTTTGAATAATGTTTAACGTTTTCCTTTCGTGGGATCTAATGTTTTCAGGCCAATCACTAAATTTAGTGCTGCCGATGTAATTAGAAATCGCAGTAAATAAAATATAATCAGATAGCCAAAATAAATTATTTTTTTCAAATTTAATTAAATTTGAAGGCATAATTATTTGTTTTTTAGCAATTGTTTGATATAATTTTGCCTTTTTTTCTTCAAAGGGAAGATGTTTAATGGCATTCCAATTTTCAGATGAATTTGAAAAGATTTGTTTCCATTGTTCAGGAGGAATTAATGTTGGATCTTTCGCAAAGATAGATAAAGTGCGATTAGTACGTTGATCAAAAGCATTAATTTTACCTAATTCTAGGAATTTTATGTTAGCTGTTTTAAAAAAAGTAAAAGTTTTTTTATTTCACCAAAATGAATGTTATGTTCTTTTTGTTTGTTAGATAATAGTTCTAGACGAATTCCGATATATTTCTCATTTTTTTTAATATTGATGAAAGTTTCTTTTTTAAAGCCATCAAGTGATATTATAATGATTTTTTTCAAAATTTGAAATTTTTTCTAATCGATTTGTGTGACGTCCACCTTGAAAATCTGTAGATACGAAGGTTTCTATTATTTTTAAGCATCCACTAAGGTTTACAAATTCAGAACCAATACATATGATGTTCGCATCGTTATGTAAACGTGCAAGTTTTGCTGACACGACATCATTACATAGTGCAGCACGTATGTTGTAAAATTTGTTTGCTGCAATTGACATACCTATTCCGCTTTTACATACTAATACTCCAAAATCAGCTTTACGTGAAAAAATATCTTTTGATACTTCCCAAGCATATTCTGGATAGTCAACGCGCATTTCTGATGAACTTGGTAAATGCTGTAAAAAAGAATATTTATCTAGGTCTGCTATAATTTGTTGGCTCAGTTGATATCCATTATGATCGCATCCAATTGATATTACTGTAAAAAAATTTTTAATAAAATTTATTATATTTTGAGATTCATTTACAATGGAATTTGCAAGTTTAATATAAACTTGTACATCTTCTCCGTACGGATCAGGAATATCAAGTTTATTTGATGTACATTCTGATATAGTGTAACATTTGTTAGAAACATTCAAAAAATTAGATAAAATATAATTTTTGTGATTACATGTTGCGCATAAAATTAAGTCAGAATGATCAACGATATCCTGTGTTAATTTTCTTGCCTTATGATTAGCAATATCAAGACCTAGCATTTTTGCTGCATAAATACTTTGTTCACTTGCTGGATCACAATTATTGGCAAATGTACCTGCGGATGATATTGAAAAATTTTTGGAAGTAACTAAAGTGTCAATTTTATCTGCTAAAATTGATGCAATGAGAGGACTGCGGCAAATATTACCTGTGCAAACAATTAAAATATTTTTTTCATTCATGACTTTGAGAGAAATTTTATAAAAACTAACATTTTTTTTGGAAGACTAATTTGAATTTCGTTTTGATTAAAGATTTTTACATTGGACAAGTAAATTGCTGGACCATAATAAGGGAATTCGTTATTTTCTTTGCGATTTACTTTAAACTTAGGATTAAGGTCTTTGAATGATGGAATTGGTGTATGGGAGTATTTTGCATCACCTAAAATTGAAATACCGCTTTCATAAGCATGCAATGATATTTGATTTTCTCTTAAATAAAAACATCGTGCTTGCCAATGT
>CBCPNC010000016.1:0-3095 GCA_965120425.1 uncultured Opitutia bacterium | reverse complement strand
GTAGGAAAAATATAATCAATATTTGATTTCTGACAAGACTTAATTTCTTTTGCTAATGTACTATAGTGTTTATTTGTTCTTGACTTTTAAAAACTTGCCGCCTGAAGATTTGTCAAATGTTGTCAATAGTTCATTCTGGATCATTACGTGGGGTAGAAGTAGTAGATATTACCGTCGAAGTAAATTCTGGAGAACGTGGAGATCCTCGATTTATTATAGTAGGATTACCAGATACTGCAGTTAAAGAATCACATGATAGAGTTTTTTCTGTACTAAGTAATAGTGGATATCTTTGCCCTCGTACAAAAACAACAGTAAATCTTGCGCCAGGATATATACGAAAAGAAGGTTCATTTTATGATCTACCAATTGCGTTAGGGGTTTTGCAAAGTACTGGGCAGGCTAACATGTTATTATTGGATGATTTTATCATTGCCGGAGAATTAAGTTTGTCAGGTCGTATATCCGATATTAGAGGAGGAATTGCATTTGGAATGTATGCTAAAAAAGTTGGTAAAAAATTAATTTTGCCATCGAAGTCGGCAAAGGAAGCGGCATTGGTTGATGGAGTTGAAGTTTTTGAAGCAAATTCGTTGCGTGATGTAGTTAAGTTTTTTAATGGAGAAGGGGAATTAATACGATCTAAATCTTCCTTTTCTGATTTTATTAATGATACTCATAAAAGTAGTATTGATTTTTCTGATATTTTTGGACAAAATTTTTTAAAATGTGCTGTTGAAGTAGCGGTTGCTGGAGGACATAATTTATTAATGATTGGTGCTCCAGGGGCAGGTAAATCAATGATCGCTAAACGTATCCCAACTATTATGCCGGATCTAAATAAAGAAGAATTATTAGATGTCATGAGTATATATTCTGCAGCTGGTGTTAATATTGAAAATAATGAAAGATGCTTTGTTCGTCCCTTTCGATCACCCCACCATATAATTAGTTCTGTAGGATTACTAGGTGGAGGAACAGTACCTAAACCGGGAGAGATTTCATTAGCTCACCATGGGGTGCTTTTTTTAGATGAGTTATCGGAGTTTAATAAAATAGTCTTAGAAGCTCTGAGGCAACCGCTTGAAGATGGAAATATCACTATTTCTAGAAGCATGAGTAAAGTTACATTCCCATCATCTTTTATGCTTGTTGCTGCAATGAATCCATGCCCATGTGGATTTTTAGGTGATAAAACAGGGCGCTGTAAGTGTTCAAGTGAAAAAATTAGGCGTTATCGTTCTAAAATTAGTGGACCATTGCTTGATAGGTTTGATATTCAAATTGAAGTACAATCTGTTTCTTTATCAGATATTAACAATTTTCAAAAATCTGAGCCTTCTAATAGTATAAAAAAACGTATAGAAAGTGCACGGCAGAAACAATTATTGCGCTTTTCTAGTGGAAAGGTAAGAAATGCGAATATAAGCAATGTGCGCACTATATGTAAGGTTGATACTGAGTCACAAGTTTTGCTTGATTCTGCCATGGAAAACTTGCACTTGTCTGCACGTGCATACGATAAAATACTAAGAGTGGCGCGCACAATAGCAGACTTAGACAATGTAGATGAAATACAAAAAAATCATGTATTAGAGGCTATACAGTATAGAACTTTGGATAGAGATTTTTTTTAAAAAAATTTTTATTGTTGGCTTTTTTTGAAAAAAAATTACAGTATCTTCGATGACTGTTTATGTAGGTGAAGTTCATTCAAATGCATTTGGCATTGGAAACGTTGATACTGCGCCCGTTCGTGGGGAATATCGTGGTCAAGATGTTACGTTAAATCCTAAGACTAAATCGTTGATTGAACAAGCTAGTGAAATGGACGATTATGTCGTAGTACGGCGTAAGCAAACTCCAAAACTAAAGGATCGTAAAGTATGTGATAAAAAACGAGTAGCTGGGCATAATCGATTATTGACTCAATTCGTTAATAGGTTAGATAGACGCCAGCAAAATCAAGAACAAAGCAAAAAGAGATATCAGGACTGCGAAAACAGGTTAATGCGTCTTAAACAAAAAGCTTCTAATATAAAGCAATCGTTAGAAGGAAATGGCGAAGACTTAAAGTTGGATGGACAAAAGTTGTCAAAACTTATACTAGAAGAAGCGTCAAATTCTTTTCCTGATGTAACTGAACAAGATAATATTATTGAATATCTTGAGTCACTAGAAGACCTTGGAACTGGAGAAGCAGAATCAGAAATTAGACAAGCAAATAAATTTATTAAGCGCTTAGAAGTAAATACTGATGAAAAATCAATTTCTAAGGTAGAAGATCTAAAACAAAAAGTCAATGACCTGAAAAATCAAATAAAATTTTCTGCATTGTTTAAACGTGAGTTAGCAGAGGCTAAACAGACGTTGCGTAGTGTACATAGAGAAGAAATAAAAGATGGCTACAATTTAATTCCCAAAGCTACGAGTTTATTTTCTTCTTTGGTTCAAGAAAAAGATAGCAAGGGAGATTTTGCTTTCACTGTAGCTACTGCGTACCAAGATGCGTTATGTAAAGATTCCTTGAGTGAAGTGGTACAATCTAGTTTTTCTTTGTTTGGTTCTAAAAATTGGGAAAAGGGATTGGAATCAATGTTGGAACTAAGCGGAGCAGATATTCAATCTATAAATCCTTCCCGAGAGCCACAGTTTTTAATGTCAGTCAGAGAATTACTATTTAGAGTTGAAATAGCAATGCAGTTATTTTCTTCAATTGTTGAACTGCGTAATTCAATTAATAATCTAAAAGATAGTCTTTGATTAACTAGTGATTAAGTCTCTACAAATGGTATGAATAAAGCGAAATTAAAGAATAACGGTCGTGATAATGAGATGAAAGCATTTGAACTCACTGTTCAAATTTCGAAGTTAGCAGATCAAGCCTTCATAAGTACTTCGCAATTGACGGAAATAATTACAGGTTTGTGCTCAGGGGATGCAAATTTTGATATGCGAGGTGATGATCGACAGGTGTCAATTTTTGCAATAACTCAATTGATGGAATTTTTGCGTAGATTACCGATAAAATTTTTTCGAGAAGTTGATAACCGCATGCATATTTTAGAAGCTATGCAAGCACAGTTAGATGAGCT
>CBCPNC010000015.1:0-16158 GCA_965120425.1 uncultured Opitutia bacterium | reverse complement strand
AATTGGCTTGAGAAAGCCATTCTTGGAAAAGTTGCATACTTTTTTGTGTTTTTTGAATTTTTGAAGTAAAATAGGTTATTTATAATTTAAAAGTTTTTCTCTGTTTTGGAAAGTGACGTGTGGTTTAGTTAGGGTGCGAAATCAAAGAAAAGTTGCATGAATATGTGCGAAGTGTTAGGTATATGCACACTGAGATATGTATATGTATAAATGTATACATATAGCTGTGTGTAGTATGCGGCTTGGGGCGAGCCCTAAAAACAGAGAGTATTATATGTATATAAGTATGTTTATAAACGTATACTTATAAACGATTAAAAATGCGGAACAAAAACACATTATATTAACACAATCGGCAAGTTGATTGCGCATTTATAAAATGTTGTTGCAATATTGCCGTTTGTGTGCTATGATTTATGTGGAGATGATTTTTATGGAGTATATGACGGTAACTCAAGCGGCGGAAAAGTGGGGCATAGCTGTTCGTACGGTTAGGTTTTATTGTGAGCGTGGTTTGCTTGACGGTGTTATTCGCAAAGGAAAGAAATATATGATTCCAGTTGAGGCGAAAAAACCAGTTGACAGACGAAAAGTACGCTACAAGCAAATTGCCGATAAGCTAATTCCTTTGTTTTTAGAGATTGATAACAAAATTCAGGAATTGAATGCACGGCGGCCGCTCTCTTTGGGGGAACTGCAGCGCTTGCAGAATGAATTTTTGATTGACCTTACCTATAATTCCAATGCGATTGAAGGTTCTACTTTGACGCTTAAAGAAACGGCTTTGGTTCTTGAAGGAATTACTATTGATCAGAAGCCGTTAAAAGAACATCTGGAGGCAGTGGGGCATCGTGATGCGTTTATTTATGTTGAGGATATTGCTCGAAAGAAGATTAAGTTGAAAGAGGCTGAAATTAAGAATATTCACTCGCTTATTTTGGTGGATCGGCCGGAAGATAAAGGGGTATATCGTCGTATTCCGGTTACAATTGCCGGAGCATATACCGAACCTGTGCAGCCGTATTTGATTGAGCCGAAGCTTATTAAGCTGCTTGCTGAAAATGAAAAACGCAAAAAAATTATGCACCCGATTGAGCGCATTGCTAGGTTTCATCTGGAGTTTGAAGGAATTCACCCTTTTATTGACGGGAATGGTAGAACTGGTCGGCTTATTCTTAATCTTGAACTGATTCGCAATGGGTACCCGGCGATAAATGTGAAGTTTGCTGATCGCAGACGTTATTATGATGCGTTTGATGTGTATTTTAAAGATGGGAATGCAGATGCGATGATATTTCTGGTTGGGAAGTATATTAATGAAAGGCTTGGTCTGTATTTGAAGTTGACAGAGCATTGATGTTAAAAAATAGATATGTATCCTTTTTTTAAAAATTTTTACGGTATAGATAACAACTATCAGAGCGGCGCTTTTTTTGTATACAAAAAAAAGCGCCTCCTTGTGTGTCCACAATAAGGTGCTTAAAATAGTTTTCACTTTACCATGGGTACCGATCCACAAGTAAGGCGAAGATTTATGATATTTTATATATTATTCCATTTGCAGGAGTTAATAGCTTTTATTCATATCTTACATAGCGTCAGTACTTTTACTATTCCGGTATTTCTTTATTTAATCATCCCTATCAATAGTTTGGCATACATTACATTTCACGAAATGTTAAATTAAAAATCCGACATTCGTGTAAACTTTTTATGAATTTTCAGAGATTATTTTTAACCTAATCCTCGTCGCGAATATCAGTATAAATATCATACAATTCATCGCGTTTATCGGTGAAGAAATCATACAAATCATCCTTGTTATCAGAATATTCTGAATACCTCCCAGAACTATGATTTTGATAAAATCGATATATAGCAGAACTACCTTCACTATAGATTTGATATAATTTCGAATTCTTTTTGCTATAAATCCTATAAAGCCTAGAAGTACCCTTAGTATTAGACTGCGCTTCACGACGTAATTCATTGATAAGTTTAGCGGTAGCTTTTTCCAGCTTTAAGGAATATTTATGGATAATGCTTTTATATGAAGGGTATTCTTTATTAGATTCCTGCCGAGCGGTTTCATTAACTAAGGTACCCATCACAAAGTTTTTTGGTACTCGCACCCAGATTTCTCCATTTTCTATTTTGCATTTAATGGTTTTATCATCCAACTTAAAAGTAGGAGATTTAGTAGCAGCAAAAGCAAATGTAGAAGCAACGGCACAGATTAAAACTGTAGCTATAATATTTTTGCTATATTTCATAAGAACACCTCTCATAAAAATTCTACTTCCACTTAATCTTCAACTGGTTGTTTAGCATGTTTTGGATTTGTCGCGACAAATACAAATTTACCACTTCTCCATACATTTGGAGAGAAACGAATCTCTAACTCTTTCCAATCTTTGGGAATTTCATAGCTAATTACACCTAACATTTTTTTACCGGCCGCAATAGAGCCGTCCAAAGTCTTTTTACCTTCTAACACGTTAGCACCAATGGCGATTAAGCTATATTCACAGGTATAATCATCACAATAGGCACTAAAACATAACAATGAGCTAATTGTGAATTCTTCGGTAGAATTATTTTGTATTTCGAATTCACAATTTACGATCACTTTCCCTTCTGATGGCTCGTTATATATTGAACCTCTACTTTCTTTAACACTTTTAAAAGTTACAATAATATTGTTGAGTTCGGCACTTTCACCGACTGCAAATTTTGGTGAATCATCTATCTGTTTGGTAGTATTAATGTTATTACTATCAACTCTTTTAGGTTTTTCGGATTCATACATAATTATAGAAAAGATTAGAAACACAAATAAGAGAACCAAAACAACATTTATAATGCTTACATTCTTCAAATTTGCCCCACAGTTAGGACATATCTTGGCACTTTTAGCAACTTCTTTTCCACAGGTTTTACAGGTGGTTAATTTTTTGTTATTATCCATGAGACGTACCTCCGAAAGATATCACCAACGAACATAATATGGATTCGGTTTAAATAATATGGTAATCGCATCAACAACTACTCCAATACCACCTAATCCAAAAGTTAATAGATATAAAATACCCATGCCTGATTTTCCTTCATAAAATTTGTGCACTCCTAGAAAACCTAACAAAATACAAAGAAAAAAAGCCACCCATTTATTAATAGCATGATTCCAAAACCACCGTTTATATTAGCATTAATGTTGGTATTTGCACTACTGTTAGAGTTATTAATTATAACATTTGGCTGCTCTGTTTTTAGCTCTTCTACTTGTTTACCACATTTGGTACAAATAATGCACTTCATATCT
The DNA here is from genome assembly GCA_965120425.1 of uncultured Opitutia bacterium. Taxonomy (GTDB): domain Bacteria; phylum Verrucomicrobiota; class Verrucomicrobiia; order Opitutales; family JAIRKQ01; genus JAIDVZ01. Next base: position 12,836 of record CBCPNC010000015.1, on the reverse strand, counting down.
ATAGCTTGCCCACAGTGTTTGCAAAACTTTGTATTTGACATAGGGATGGAACTTGCTTGCTTTATTTCCTCTGCCATAGATTACACCTCCTTTTTATAAATTGTTCTTATCAAATATCTATACTTAAATTTAACCCGCAATACAGGCCTCATGAATGGAAGTGGAACAATCAAAATATACATTATAAAGTTTCGAGGAATAATCAGAATGGTTGCAAAAGATTAAGATATAGTATCTTCAATCTTTTGCATTTCTTCATTAAAAATATCTTCCAGTTTTTGCGAGTAATCAAAATATTCTTTTTCTTTTCCAAATCCCTGTTCATAGAGACCTTTAGCCATTTTTGCAGTACCCTCAAAATAAATTTCAGAGAGACGGTCTGTTTTTCGCTTTAAAATAAGTGACAATCCCAAGATTCCGATTTCATTTACTTCTGCCTCTTCATGCAATTCTTTAATAAGTTTAGGAGTAGCTGCCTTCAGCTTAGCAGAGTATTCATCAAAAATACTTTTGTATGAAATTTTACTTTTTTTGTCTGTAGCTTTGTAATACTTTCATTAACTAAAGTACCACTTACAAAGTTTTTAGGTACTAACACCCATGTTCCATTTTTATCCGTTTTTGTTTGAACAGCCTTGCCGTTTAAAGTCCATAAAGGAGATTTAGCTGCAGCAAAAACAACTGTAGAAGTAACAGCACAAAAGCAATAAGAACAAAGTGAAAAATAGTGTGATTGTCGATTTAAAGAACACGCTGAGTTACAGTGTGGTTTCGTTATTTTCGGAAGATAAAACGAAGAATAAACGCTATCATTATGAATATCATAGTTGTTACGATGTGAGCTTTATCCTGCTCCGCCAAAATTGCCAACCTTGTTATTAATCTCCCTTGTGTAAGGTTTAATATCTAGAAAATTAAGATATTTATCTATTCGAGTGTTTACACAGAAGAAAAAGCAAGAAGTATAAGAGATAGAAAATGAAATATTGTCAAGTTATATAAAACATGGTGTACTTTTAAGAGTGGTAGAGATTTAATTTCTGTGATATACCTCTCGGGGCAACTTTAAATTGTTTGCTGAGGAGGTGATATCATCGGGATAATTTGTTTAATCTTTAAGTGGTTTTATAAAAAATATGCGCGAAAAAATCGCCTGAAATAAAAAACACAGGCGATTAACTCGAACATAATTATTATAAATATTCACAGAGATTGAGCAAAAATCTCTACCACTATTAATATATCACTTTTTTTTAATTTGTCAAGCTTTTATGGTTGAAAGAAATTTACAAACATGCTAAAATATATTCCGGTGATAGAGGCTTAGTCTTTATGGTATACCTCTCGAGACAACTTTAAATTGTTAATCGAGGAGGTGATGCCGTGGGGATAATTGCAAGTGTCTTTTCGTGGATCTATAAGAAATTACAAACGAAAAAACCGCCCACAGTACAGGCGGTTAATTCTATAGTAATCATCTTAAACATCCATAAAGACTAAGCCTCTACCACTTTATTATAACAGACAAATAGAACTATTGTCAAGTTTAGAATATATAAGTCTGTGGACCCCAGTTCTAATCGGATTTTAAAAAGTACAAAAAATTTAAGTTTACGGGTTTTTAAATTACCCCCCCCGCGAAGCAGGGGGATGTATTATTGTTGATTTTCAAAAAAGTACAAAAAACATGGATTTGTGGCTTTATTAAAACAAAAAATTAATTTTGTTCCACGTGGAACAATTGTTGAAAACTTTTTTGGGTGTCAAATTTTGATTGTTTTTAATTTATTACATCTTTTTATTTATCTCTGTAATGAGATCCACATTGTACAATCTTTAATATGTCTCCATCTATGCGATAAACAATACGATTTGCATTATCTATTCTGCGGCTCCAATAAGATGACAAATCACCACTTAATCTTTCGGGTTTTCCTATACCATCATAGCCATTGCGATCGATATCTTTTAATAGTTGTAGTATACGCTTAAGTGTTTTTTTATCTTGTTTTGTCCAGTATTCAAAATCTTCCTATGCAGCATCTGTCCACGCTTTAAGCATTCAAGTTTACCTCGTGTATAGTACCGCCAGTAGCTTCCATTTGAGCTATAGACTCTTTAAGTCTGGTCATGTTTTCATCTGAATAAAATGGCTCTACCGATACTTCAAAAGGCAATCTTTTTTCTCGCGTCATCTTTTTAGCAAGCATAGTGATAGCTGTTGTCATAGATAAACCTAGGTCGTTACAGACATTGTTAAAGTCTTTTTTTAAATTATTATCCATTCTTACACTTACTGTAGTTTGTGCCATAATATACACTTCCTTTCTACTAAATTGTAGCACAACGTTTAGACATTGTCTAATTAGCTTTAACACAGGCATCGAGCAAATCTATAATATTTTCAAAATCTTCGTTACTGGCTTTTTCAATAAATTTTAAATTCCTAATTTCGTAATCTATACTTCGTATATGTTCGCACAAAACCGAACCTTTCACTTGTTTAGAATCAAGCAGTTGATAATGGGTTGGGAAATTTGTGCAGTTTGATGTAATAGGGCATAGTATTACCATTTTGGTATTTTTATTAAAAGTATCGTTAGAGATTACAATGGCCGGTCTGTATCCTTTTTGCTCATGACCTTTAGTAGGGGTAAAATCGAGAAGCACAATGTCTTTCTGTTTTGGAATGTAACTATTTACCATATTTCTTTGCCTTTCGCTTCATCCCAAGAAAAATCTTTTGCCAAATTTTCACCGTTATATTGAGCGAATCTTTCTTTAAGAGATATTTTTTCTTTTTTAGGTTTAGTTATAATTATTTTGTCGTTTTCATAATTTAGATTAACTTTATCGTTTGTTTTTAAATTCAACGATTTTAAAAAATTATGAGGAATTCTTATCCCGTTGGAGTTTCCCCATTTTTGAAGTTTTGCTTCCATGTTGATCATCTCCAATCTACACATGGTATATACTTTGTATATACCATGTGCCAATAGCGTATCTTAATTTTTTTTATTTTGCTTCAATTCATGGTAGTTTTGAACAATATGTTATTTAAATAAATCGCTATGAGTACCTGTTCTAATTAGCTTCAAAACAAGGATGTTTTGTGAAATTTTATATATCAGTAACCAATCCGGTTGGATATGGCACTCCCTCATGCCTTTGTAATTTTTTGAATTTATAAAAGCATGATCTTGATATACTTCAGGCAGTTGCTGCTCATTGCATAAGATGGAAATAATCTTGTTTAATTTCTTTGGGTCACAGCCACGTTTTATAGCAAGTTTATAGTCCTTTTTAAACTGCCCTGTAAATTCTATTTTAAGCATTAAGTGCCTTCATCAAAGCTCTCACACTATTAAATGGTCCATATACATCCTCATCATTTTCTGCAGCAGCCATAGCGGCATAAGTTATTCCGTTCGGTTCCTCAATTTTCACCTCAAATGGAAGACCATTATGACGCAATGCCTGGCGATAAAAAATGCCGGTAGCTGTACTTAAATCCATTCCTAAAGACTTAAAAAGAGCAGCAGCTTGTTTTTTTAATTCAGGCTCTATACGAAGAGTCATGTTACCCTTGTTTGCCATATATATGCACTCCTTTTTACATTTGATACTCTTCTCTCTATATTATACTCATTATTTACTGCAATTGCAAGTGCATTGCACGAAAGTTCTGCTGTTTTTTAATTTGTACCATGATTATTTCTCAAGATGGATTTTTTAAATTAGGAATGGTTTGATCTACACAGAGTAATTAGGTTTAATTTCCTTTATTTTGCTTCAATTCATGTATGTAGCGGTAGAAGGTAGTCCTAGTCATCTTTAATTCGTGCATCAACTGAAAGGGTCGTTTTCTACCTTGCTCTACAGCACTATAGTAAAAGGCAAACTTATCAAGTGGCATAACTCTTGGTCTGCCATAATCATCCCAATCTCCTCGTAACCGTTTCTGTTCTATGCCTTCTCGTTGTCGTTTCTCCTTCTTTTCAATCTCTGTTTATGCCAGGTTAGCATAAAGCTCAATTAGTATGTTATTAATTGTTTCATGCATCATACTAGCTATGGAATTATCAAACTTGGAGAAGTCTATTAGTGTAGTAGGAATTTCAAGAACCATAACACGGACATTATTATCATGAAAGAACCTTAATTCATCTAGAATTAGTTTTTTATTTCTACCTAACCTGTCTAAACTCAGTAATAATTAAAGTATCGCTGTTTTCAATAATTTCATTTTTTAGTATTTGATACCAGGGCCTGTTGAAGTTTTTACCGGTTTGTTGGTCGCAGTAGACTTTATTTTTGTATAGATGGATAGAGTTTTCAGAACAGAACTGAATGATTTCAGCAATGCCACGCTCTAAGTGTTGCTCTAGAGTGCTGGTACGATGATAAGCGATGTATTTCATAGAGAACCTCCCAGATATTACTACTAATCTAGTATAGCAGAGAATAGGACCAAAAGCAATGCACATTAATTGGGAATACCCGAAAGATATAAAGAGTATAGAAATAGGGAATATAAAATATAGAGTTCCAAAGGGTATACTTTTTGGTAATAAAAAATAAGATTTAAAAACCCGTTTGCTCGACAAAGTTCGACAAAAATGGGGAGGGGGATAGCGGATTTTATTTGTAAAGAATATACTAAAAATAGATTGATCAATCTATTTTTAAAATAGAAAGGAGGTGAGACAGAATGAAAGATTTAGAAATCGTGAAAATCAGCGCAGAAGAAATAGAACAAGAAGCAAATTCAGTAGCTGGTCCTTGCCATTGCAGCCTTTAAAATGAGCCCTTATAGGGCTCTCTTTTTCAAAATTCGGCACATTATCGACATATTACAAAGGAGAACAAAATAAATGTATTCATATTCTAATGAATTTATTATTTTGCCTAATAAAATATTAAGAAAGAATACTAAACAATACTATAAAATAAATAAAGCAGTTTATGAAAAATGTAAAAATTTATTTTATACTCATTTTGCAAATTTTAATTTGCAAAATGAGTTCGAAGAGTATATGTTGAAAGAAAAAATAGTTATTGATTTGGATACATCTAACGAAGGAAAATATTATTCCCCCTTTGTAAAACAGGAAGGACAAATAAATCGTGTTTTTGTTCAATTAACCAACAAATGTAATTTACAATGTAAACATTGTTACGCTGAATCTACTCCAGAAAATCCGTATGCTATTAATAAAGAGCATTTATTAAAGTTTTTAAGCTTAGCAATAGAAAATGGAGTATGTAATATAGATTTTACTGGGGGAGAAATATTTACTTGTAGTTATTTATTAGATATTTTGAAATGGATTGCGACAAAACCTGTACAAGTGGTATTATTTTCGAATTTAACACTGCTAAGTGATGTAGATATAAAAATTTTAAAAGAGTTGAAATGCGTTAGAAAAATTATAACTAGTTTGGATTTTTTTGATCCGGAAAAGCATAATCAATTTCGTAATAGAAAAAATGCGTTTCAAAAAACTATAGAAAACATAAAAAAATTGAAAGATAATAATATAGAAGTTACAGTAAATAGTATTGTTTTTGATGATAACCATGGAGAAATTTTAAAATTAACTAATTATTTGGTAAATGAGCTAAAGGTCCCGGTTAAGTTGGATAATGTTATTGTAGAAGGACGAGCTGCTAAAGGAGATGTAAAAATAGAACAAGAAAAGACTAATGCCTTGGTTGTTGCTACAATAATGAACCAAATAGAACAGAAGAGTGAGTTTTCGTTAAAAACTTTAAATACTTTGAATGACCGTTGGAAAAATGAATTTTGCGGTGTAGGAGAAAGTATGATTTTTATTACAGCGCAAGAAAATATTGCATTATGTCCAAGTCTAACAGAGATAAAGATGGATAAAAAAATTGCAGAAGTTAATAATTTCACAGAAATATATAATTTTTTACATAAAGTAGCACCGCTTCGTTGTAAAGAGAAGCATTGCCCTAAATATGAACGATGTGCAAATGGTTGTAGGGCAAGAGCTCGGACTTATACACAAGATATTTATGGAAGGGATCTTATATACTGCTATAGGTTAGGAGTAGATGAATTGTATGAAAATAAAAAATAATATATTAGTTGTATTTCTTCTTGATAATATATTTATTTTTCGATGTGATACAAAAAAGACATTTAAATTAAAATATAATGAAAAATTAGAAAATCTTTTTTTACGTTTTCAAAAAGGGCAACAATTTTGTGAAGAAGAAAATATAGAATTGATAAATGATTTAGAACAGGCAGGAGTGATTGCTATTGACCGAGGTTGAGAAAAATTTAGCATTAATTCAAGACTTTCAAAATAAACATGTTTATTACCCAGAAGCATTTTTCAAATATGTTGTTTCATGTAGCTATGATGAACATGCAAGACTGCCTCATCCGGAAATATTGGTATGGGATTTAGTGAATTTTTGCAATTTGAAGTGTTATTTTTGTAGTGCGAATTCTGGAAAATATAATTCTACAAGTCAACAATTAGTAGATTATAGAAAAGTATTATCTTTTATAAAAGCGTGTAAACCTTCTTATGTAACATTAAGAGGAGGGGAACCTTCTTTGCATCCAGATTTTTGTTCTATTTTAGAATGGTTTGCTACTAAATATTATTTTTTAGAGGTAGTCTCTAATGGTGTGGGGATCAACGAGAAAGTCTCGCAAATATTTTCTAGGTTTGATCAAGATAAATTAAGAGTAAAAATAAGTTTAGATTCTATTGATGAAAAAGTTAATGATATGCAGCGAGGGAAAGGCAGTTTTCGAAATGCAATTAATGCAATAAGAACATTAGGAACTTGTAAAATAAAAAATGTACGTGTTCAAATGGTAGTTACTGAAAATAACGTAGATAGTGTTTATGATTTATATAAAGCATTACATGACTTTAATGTTTCGTCTTTTGGTGCTAATGCTTTAACCCCATCTGGTGCTTCTAAAGATTTAAATGTTAGAGTAATGAATGATAAACTGCTTGAACAACTGGTTAAATGTATTGATTTATATGATAAAACAAGAAAAATTGCCGTAGAAAAATGCCATATAGGGTATTACCCAACTATGAGAAGAGCCTCTAATTTAATAGAGGACAAAGAAATAGACCCCAATCGTATTTTTAAAATAAAATGTGTTGCAGGGAACCTTAAACTTAATATAGATGCTAATGGAGATGTTTATCCTTGCGATTTTTTAAAATTTAATAAATTTAAGTTGGGCACGGTAACGAGTAAGTTTGAAGATGTTTGGAATTCAGAAACCGTGAATTATTTATATAATTTTTCTCGTGAAGATAAAAAAGAATGCGCCACCTGTAAAAATTTTTCTTGCAACACAGGTTGTATGGGTTTTGCGTTTGAAAAGTATGGAACAATAAAAAGAAAGGATCCAAATTGTATATATGACTCAAATGTGCTATAATCCTAGAGAGGAAAGCATTATTGAAATTAACTATTTTTTTAATGAATTGCCAAACTTTAAACTTTTTTTGAAATCAATAAAAGAACTAGGAATAAAGGTAGTTATTTTAGACAATGCTTATATATGTTACTCTTCTACCTTTGAGATTTTTTTAAATATCACACCTAATATTAAATATTATTTAAAGGAAAACGTGTCAAAACAAAGTTATATATTAAAAAAGATAGATAAGAACAAGATAACAAATGATTTATATGTATATAAAATTAATTTAACAGAACAAGATAGTGTAAATCAATTGCAAGAATATATTCAAAATAATCTCCAAACAATTTTGCAATATAATGATATATTGATACATATAGATGTTGTGAATGGTGAACATTTCGCCAAAATTAAAGAATTAAGTAAGACAATGCACAAACTAATACATCATATTAGAATTAACTATACTTGGGATACTTATTCAACCAAATTTTGTTTAGAGCATCCTTGTATATTAAATATTTGCAACGGCACGGCGTGTCATCTTAATAAAAGTATCTTGCCAAGATATATTGTTTTGAATAACAATGGAGAGGTTTATCCTTATGGTATTGAAAACAAGCGTTTTTATATAACCAAAATAAAAAATAATACTTTATCCTTTGATAATTATTATCAAAGCAAAGAATATCTTGCATATATAAACGTACAAAAATTAATTTATAATAACTATTTAATATCTTGGCCTTTTTATTTTTTTCCATTAGGAGGCTTGGTTAGATATGGAGCCGAGCAATATAAATGTATATATAAATAATAAATGTAATTTGCATTGCATTTATTGTTATAGGCAGGCGAATAACCAACCTTATAATTCTTATTTCAAAAATTTTTGTCAATGTGTTAATTTTATTGAAAAAACGACAATTAAAAATATCACAATTACTGGTGGGGAACCTTTACTGGATCCATACATAGAAGATTATTTCAGAGAAGCAATAAAACATAATTTTAGTTGTTCCTTATTGACTAATGGCACTTTAATTATAAGTTCTGAACTACTTAACTTTTTAAACACAATAACATTTAGTTTGGATGGAAACCCTGAAATTATGAAGAAACATAGAGGGATTTTAAATTGTAATAACATAATAAATAATATAGAATTATGTAAGAAAAAAAGCATGAATATTAAAATAAATAGTGTTATAACAAAATTAAATCTGCATACCATACGTCGTGATTTAATTAATTTTGTAAAAGAACATTTATTAGGGTATGATAATTTAGAAATTCGTATTAATGTCGTTGATTCCCAAAATCGATCTTTAAAGCTGAATCAAAAAGAAATAAAATTTTTAATACATGAAATCTTTTTACTTCGAGAAGCTTTGCATTACCGAACGATAATACATTCTAATATCCTTTCACTTAAAACAGCTACAGAAATGGTTGAAAACAATTTATTTCAATATCCGATTTGGTGCGATCTGAGTAATTTGAGTTTTTATAAAATAGCAAGTTCAAAACATAGCTTTGAATATATTTATCAACATTCTGAGGTTTTAGATCAAATAATTGGAAAAAAAATCTTACTTAAAAATAAAAAAAGTTATATTAATTTATCAGAGGGAGTAATTTAATTGATTAACATAAAAGGGTTATCACATAAATATGTGGGCAATGATTTTTTTTCATTGTATAATATTTCTTTGAATATTAATGACGGTGATATTGTTGGGCTTATTGGGACAAATGGAGCGGGGAAAACAACGCTAATAAAAGTCATTAGTGGTTTACTTGTTCCAAGTTTTGCTCAAATGGTTTTAGTTGATAACTATGATCAGCTTATACATAATAGAAAAGAACGTCCTTCCATCGGTTTGATACTAAATTCTAATCAATTATATGATGATTTAACAGTTTTAGAAAATATAAAATTTTATCTTCTATTAAATAAGAAAAAAGGGGATAAAGAGAAAATTTTAAAGACGTTAAAGCAAGTTGGTTTGAATAATAAAGAAAATTTATTAGTAAAAAACTGTTCAACTGGCATGAAGCAAAAAGTGAATATTGCTAAAATGATTTTGTCGGAAGCAAAAACTTTAATTTTAGATGAACCAACTAGCGGAATGGACCCTATTTCAAAACAAGAAAATTTGCAACTTTTAAGAATATTGAATGAAAAATATGGAACAACTATTATTATTTCATCACATATTATAAGTGATATTGAGAAGATATGTAATAAGCTAATTTTTATCAATTCCGGACAAATAATATATTACGGAGAAATAAACAACTTGGTTCAGTCCTTTAGCGAATATGTTTATGAGCTCCTCCTCGACGGCACAAATTTCTGCGAACTACAAAAAGAATTAAAAAATGGCAAATATAAGTATTATATAGATTCTATAGGTAATTTTAACCATATTATTTTTTTTGATGATGTTTTAGAAAGTACGAATATTAATATTTACAATAAAATTATAAAAAGGAAAACAAATATAGAGGATATATTTTTCTATATTGTCCAGAAAGGCTCTAATAATGATATACCTGTATATAAGAAAGACATTTAGAAATAAATGGTTATTATACAAAGTATTTATTTTTTCACCAATACTTTCTATCTTGCCTATTACTCTCATACAACAAAATTACAATATTAATAGCTCTCAGAGCATTCTACATCTAATTTTATGGAATTTTTTTTATTTTTCATGCTTTGAAACGGTAAATTCTCACATAAAGCAGATGACCAGTGAGAAGTTATACGAAATATTTATCTCTAAAACATCGTTTCTAGTATACAACACAAAAGAGATGATCGCAACGAGTATTGTTTTTTTGCCGTCTGTTATCGTCACTTTTATTTTATATAAATATTTATATAAAATAACATTTCCTAAGTTTAACATTCTATGTTTATACACTATTGCAATATTTATGTGCAATATCTTATTTATGCTGTTTTTATTAACTCTACAGTTAAAGTATAGAAATTATTTTAACAAATTCAATTTGTTTATGGAAGCATTAAGCAGTTTAATTGGTATTTTATTTCCAGTTAGTATGTTGCCAATTTTGTTACGTTGGTATTCATACACTTTGCCAATGACTTATATATATGAATATTCAAGGTCTGGAATATTCTTCAACATTTGGAAATTTCTTATATGGTATATCATTCATTTTATTCTGGGTTTGTTTTGTGTTAAACTTGCTATAAATTCATTAAGAAAGAAAGGTATTTAATATTGATCGGTCTCTTTTTTAGAAATTTTTATTTATATAAGCATAACAAGTCGGAATTTGCAACTCAAAGTCTTTTAAACATTTTTCAACTGTTGCCCTTGTATTTTATGTTATTGTTTTTCTACGAAGAAAAAAAAATAATAAATATAGATTCAACATTATTACTTTATTTGATTACTTTATTTATAATAAATGTTACAGTAGACGTAAACTTTCATTATAATCTCGATCTCTTGCATAACAAAGCTATAGAAATAACATTAAGTGGAATAAGCAAAATGCAGTATATATTAGTACAAACATCTTTTTCTATATTAATTAATATTGTAGTGTGCTTAATACCAAACATTTTACTTTTATCTTTATATGATACATGTCTTAGATTATGTAATGTATTTGATTTTGTAAAACTATTAATTGTTTTTATTCTACTCATATTGAATGTAATCGATCTCAATATTATTCTAATACATATTGTAAAAAAAAGTGGCGTATTTTCATACAGTACTTTAATAACAACAATGCTTCTAATAATTTCTGGTGCCTATAACAAAATAGAAAACTTCCCTGTGGCAATTCAATTTGTTTCTTATTTGTCACCATATACCTACTTTTTTCTATATATAAAGCATTGTTTTTATAACAATGCTTTGCCATTTAACAATTTTATGTTTTTTATTGTATATTTGTTGATAACCATTATTTATCATTTTACTCTAAAAATAACAATACAACAAAAATTTGATTAACATCCGTTTAAACATTTTAAAAATTATCTCAAATAAATTTTAAGATACATTTCTTTTGGAGATTTGTAATTAACTTTGGCTTAACTGTGGCAATATTATTTTTGTTCAGAAACCTTGCCATTTTTCAAGTGATATATCCAGTCCATATGTTTGGTTATTGATAACCTGTGCGAAATGAGTATAACAGTTTTGTTGACATCATAATAATCCGTCAGAATCAAATATACGCAAAAGTGGTTGCTCTATCCTTAACGGGCAGTGGTTTAATAAATAGCTACTACTCACCAATGCAGCTTTCACTCTTGATTCATCAAAACTGTTACTTAAAGCAACATTTTTGCCTATAGAGGTTGGAACTATCGCAAAATTTTGAAAAACAACTGACGATAACTTTTTATATCAAATTCAGTGATTGGTAGTTTATTTAATGTTATCATTCCTTGATTTGGTTCGTAAAAGCGAAGCAACAATTTTACAACGGTTGTTTTACCACAGCCATTAGCACCAACAATTGCAATTTTTTTGTTGCGCCATGTGTCTAAAGACAGTTCATTTTAAACTGTTGTAGAATGATTATATGAAAAAGATATCTTGTTATAAATGAAATCATTTCTACTGTATTATTAATTTGCTTTATTCCATTAAACGATGTTGGTTTCAATTTTAGAAGTTTTTTAAATTTTCTAATTATAATTGATTGCAAAGAAAGTGATTTAACAAATGGACCTAATAGATAAAAAAGGGAACTTAAAATAGGCTCCGACCCCATTGTATATAATGGGAAAATCACTTAAGTTCGCATTTTTTTGAACTAAAATTGAGAAACCAAGATAAATAAAAACATAAAATTCTGAAGATATTGATCCCGATAATTTGCAATTAGAATTCTTCCAATAAGCAAAAAAAATAGATATACAAAACTTTGATAATTTTGATTTTTACAATGAAATATTAAATATAATACCCACTGTAGAAGAACCATTGTTAAATTCACTTGATTCTTTAAAATTATGTTTGCAGAATTTTATCCAGCTATTTACGGTTGGACTAATTTTCGTAAAGATAAATACTATATCTACTATTCGCTCTTATAGGTCTTATCATAACTATTATATTGAATCCATTAATTATTGCCAATAATAAGAAACAAGAGGAAACAGTTAATTTCAATTATAAAAAAGAAAGAATATTTTTCCCACATTTTTCATTCTTCTAAATCAGCAAAAGAATTACAATTATAGCCTTGGCTTTCTAATTTACTATATTCATATTTGCACAAAGCATATAAAGAGTACTTATCAATTATTGATAAGTACTCTAACCACAATTGGGAATTAGAGTTTATGCAAATTTCAATTTCAGGATTGATATTTTCAGAATTTTATGTTTTTATT
>CBCPNC010000014.1:0-4776 GCA_965120425.1 uncultured Opitutia bacterium | reverse complement strand
CATATGAAAGTAACATAGGGATCTGAAAAGAGCATGAGTAGTAGTATATCTGGAGGAGTTTCAGGGAGCCATCTTAACTCTGAGATGGTTGATAATATAAATTCTGAGAGTGAGCGAAAGTATTCTAAAACCTCAGAGAGAATTTATTTCCCAGAATTTCATTTGCAAGGTATAATAGAAGCACGCAATGTAGATGTTAAGCAACTGGTTCAAAGATTAAAAGATCGCAAAGTTGAAAAGTTAACTAGAAATGATTTTGATCAAAATTTTCATAAATTTCGTGCTATGGGAATGTTTGTAGGTGGGGGACACTTTGGAAATAGGAGCGTAAAAATTTTATAAGTTAAAAAAATAATTGCTCTAGTAACAATTTGTGTTCTTTATGTTTCTGTTTTTCATGAATGGACATAAAAATAGTAACGATGACGAAAAATTTAAGCGTATTCGTTGGGTAAAAAAATTTTTAAGATATTTACCTCGCCGAGCATCAGTTCATAACTATCCTGTTCTTAAGCATTTTTCTGAAATTATAAAAAATAGATCATATTTATGGTCATTTAGATTAGATGATATTATTCCAGCGTTTTATATAGGTTGGGTAGTTACTTTAACTCCAATTCCTTCGATTTTTCAAATTATCATAGCATTAATTGTTGCCATATTATGTAGGGCAAATGTTATGATATTAGTAGGACTACAGCTTTTATCAAATCCATTTACCTTTATATTTTTATGGGCAATTACTCATAAAGTTGGTGTTGCTGTAGTGTATTTATTAGGGTCAGATTCTGTTACAACATTAGTTCAAGATACTTGCCATACCTTTACATGGAGTTTGAGTAATTGTTGCAAAACAGTAATATATTGGTTTGCTACAACTATGTTAGGTGCAATAATCCTTGGTTTATTTCTTGGTTTTATTTCATCAAGTATTTGTAAATTTTTCGTAAAACGCGCTAAAAAGAAGATTTCAAAACTGACGTAATGCTTTCACTGAGATCTGAAATGATTTTTGAGTTACATTTTCCCGTTATGTCGTAACTTAAATCAATTGGAATTTGTTTTTTAAACCAAGTTTTTTGTTTTTTTACTAACTTTAATGTATTGTGTAATATTTTTGTAGGTAATGCTTCTAAATCAAGTTTGTTAGACAAATATTCGATTACTTCTCGATATCCAATAGCTGTACAGTTAATATTATTTAATTGATTATTTTTCACTAACATCTCTACTTCTGTTATAAGCCCTGATGCTATCATCTTGTAAATGCGGTTGCGTAGACGCAGTTGTAAGTCATCATCACTTCTTGTAAGTAATATAGTATATTTACTATATTTTGAAAATTCACTTTTCTGTTTTTGAAAGTTTTTATGCATTTGTTCAATAGTTAATCCGGATGATAAACAGCGTTTAAGAGCAGAAGATACTCTGCGAATATTACTTAAATCAATTGAAACTTGATCATTATTTAGTTTCAATAGAGTTTGTATTAAAAGATTAAAATCTCCTTTTTTTATTGCTTCGTTAACAAACTGTTCTGCTGCGGAAGTAATAATAATATTATCGATAATGGGATAATAGTACGATTTTAAATAAAATCCGGATCCTCCTACAATTAGAACATTTTTTTTTCGTGAAAAAATATCTTGTATTGCTTGCTTTGCATGGAAAATGTACTGAGAAATGTCGAAATTTTGATTAGGATTGATTAGATCTATACAGTGATGAGTAACTTCTTGTCGCTCTGGTAATTGTGGTTTTGCTGTACCGATGTTAAGTAACTTATAGACTAGCAAAGAGTCACATGATACAATTTCTGCATTTATTATTTTAGCCAGTTGAATAGAAATGTTTGTTTTTCCGACTCCAGTATATCCTGTTAAAACAAAAAGAATTGGATTCTTCATTTAAAATTCAATGAGGTCAAGTTTTATGTTAAATTGGCAATGACTTTCTCGAGATGCTTTATGTCGAAATGTAATATAATATTCAATATACCAAGAATGTCCAAGTTTAGATTTTAATGAAAAACATTGCTCAGTAAATTTTTTTATTCGAGCATCAAATTGAGTCATAGTGTGGATATTTATTCTAGAATTTAATTGTGTAGAAAATTTTAAGCCACATTGACAAGTGTCGTGTTGTATAGTATGAGTTAAGAACTCTAGTTGCCATACATTGCCATCATGCATATTAGTAGATGTTGTTGTTTCTTCTAATGTTAATGTCTGTGTGTAAATTTTGCTATACAATTGAAAGGATAACCAGTTGGAAAAATTAATTTCTGAAAATAAGTATGAGTTAGATAAAGTTGATTCTTTTTTGTTTATGTCTTCATTGAAATTGCGCTTGAGTAAAATATCTTGAAAGAAATCTAACTTTATTAAGTCGCGTGCAATATAATTATTTGTTGAAGTTTGCAGCGTGTTCCTAACTCCGACTCTGATCATATTTTGTGGCTTAATATCATCGATATTTCGCATATCAGCAAGATCTATAATCGGCATATTAGTTTCAAAAATATCACGTTCAATTATTGGATAATCAGATTTATTTCTTTTTACTTCTGGGATATAGCGATACTGTAATATTGGTTGAATGATATGTTTTAAACCATTTATTCCCCACGTCGAATTTGTGGTATCTGATTTCCCGCTAAAGAGCATGTTAGCATCAAATCCTAATTGTGTAACTATACGTGAAAAATCATGATATCCAGTGCAGTTTAAATATTCTGTTGTACGTACAGACATTATTGGTGTAAAATTTAACCAATCTGAATGATCGATTGGCACAGACAGCCCATAATAAATATCAAATTTATCTAATTCATGCTTAGTGTGCTCATTATCATGCCCTTTTAAATGAGTATAGTGCATAAATGCTCGATTGTATATATTAGAGTTCCACAATTTTTTAGTAAGCATATTAATGCGTAACTCTGGTACCTGTGAAACTGTTTGATAAAAATTGTTTATATTTAGCCTGGAGAAGGCAGAAATAATATAATTGTCTTTATAATATGTTGTTTCTATAAACGATTCTGGTATTTGTTCATTGTTATACCATGTTGGTCTGAAATCACGTGTTACTTCTGGGTCACTCCATAAAGAAAATCTGCTAATAGCGTCGAAGTGATCATTAAAATGAAACTTGTTTTTGCTTTTCAAAAGAAAACGATCCTTTTCGATGAAGTCTGAGGATATGCCTTGGTTACGTACAGTTTCGCTACCATTATCATGGATAAACCCAAATTTAGTTTTACTAGACAGACTATGATTTATATCGTCTTTCTTTTCATATTTAATAGCTGGCCCAAATAAAAACCCTCGCTTAGTGTACATATCTAATAATCCACCAGCTTTTATGTTTGGATTTACGCGAAAATAAAAATCATTTCTAGTAAAAAATCCAAGATTTTCTTGAAGGCCATAGTCATTTTTTAGCCAGAATGGATGCTGGGCTATTGGGAATGTATATTTTGGCAGATAAAAAAATGGAATTTTCCCGATTTTAAACACTACAGATTTAGCGTGTATTTTTTTTAACTTTTTAATCTCAAGTTTTTTTGCATGAATACTTGGAGAAAAGTTATCTGGCTGCCCAAAATATATTGTTCCATTATCGATTTTTTGGTAATATGTTTCTATATATAATTGCGCAGCATTGATAATAATTGGTGGGGAATAAATTTTACTATCTTTTGTAGTTATACATTGCTTTTGAATATCGTAATCTATTGAATCGGATGTCATAAACATTTTTTTGTTTATGAATATAACGTTGCCATTTGCAGTGGCCTTACTCTGATCAGCATTCATTTCAATCTGATCTGCTCTTAGACTAATTCTTTCAGAAATTAAATGAACATTATCATTAGCAATTAAATGTTTACTTGTTGGGTCATACTCTATTGGTCCATCAGCGCTAAGTTCCATCCCAAATAAATAATTATTAATTAGTGCACCGAATACTATTATATAAAAATAAATTTTCACAATATCTACTATTAAGTGTTACTACAAATATCATATGGCATAACAAGAATAATTATTTTGGGAGGAGTGAATCAAATATTTCTGTCAAAAATGGGTCCTGTAATTTATCTAATACTGCTAAAATTTCTCCTTGAATTAACATATTTTCTGATTTTTTTCGTGAAATTCCACGGGATTGCATGTAATAAAAATTAGAAGTGTCGAAATATCCTATTGCAGCACCATGAAAACATTTAACATTTTTATTCCCGATATTTAAAGCAGGGGAAATATCCACATGTGCTTGATCGGATAACAAAATTCCCTTTGTGTAATGAGAAGATGAACTTTCATTAGTTTGATCATCAACCGTAATCATTCCGTCGAGTGTTAAAGATGATTGCTGATATAAGATTGCAGAGTTTTTTACTGACGATTTAGAATAACTAGCTGTATGATTTTGTATTACTTTAAAACAAGCGTTATCCTGTTTGTTTAATATGTAAATGTTGCGAATATCAGCTGATGAGTGTTCATCGATTAAATCAAGTTTCAGGCAGAGGTTTATTTTTGGACAATGCTTTGTAAAACAAATTAATGCTAGCTCTGAATTTTTAAATAATTTGAAGTTTAATTCAAGGTTGATGTGTTGTTTGTCGACAAATTGTGCAAAAATTATGGCCCTTTTATTTTCTTGAATATTGCATGATATTACTTTATTTTTTTCAGAAATTTGTAATAAAACTTTAGATGAGTGATCTTGTAATAAAATTTCATACTTTTCTGTTACTGGATTTAG
>CBCPNC010000013.1:0-2658 GCA_965120425.1 uncultured Opitutia bacterium | reverse complement strand
ACATAAGGAGTTACTTTAATACACTGAAAAAATCAGAGCTTAGATTGATATAATTTAAGCTATTTTTTTATAAAAAAAATTTTTTTCGTACAAATTTCCTGCATTATATAAAATCTCTCTTAACCAAAACCTGCGTATTAGATATCGTCAATTTTTACAACCCATTGACATTTTCGCGAAATTTAATATAGTCTTTTGTATAAGTGGGAGAAAATATGACAATACCACATAATTGGTGTACTGCTATTGATAGTAGCAACAACTTGCCAAAGAATATAGATGATACTAATGCAGCTCAAATAACGCAAGACACTAATATCCAGCCAGTAGAAAACTATCAACAAATGATAGTACATGAAGAAGGAACGTCGAATGTAAATTTATTTGAAAGGCAATCCAATATCTTAGTTGACGATGATAATAATTTCATAAGTGATGACAGCTCAGATTGGTTACTAAACTTAATAGAAAATGATGTTGATATTGTCGTTGAACCAACTGAACATAACTTTGAACAAGCAATTACTTTTGAAGAAAATAATCCAGAGGTTTTACTACAAAACCTTAACAACAATCCAAATATGCAGAACATCGTAACAGCAGCAGTCTTTATACAAAATGCACCTGATTCTGCGAATATCTTTCAACTAAAACAAAAACTTGAAGAAGTGTTAATAAACATGCTTAGTGCCGAATTTGCTATTAATAATTTCGAAAATGTTTGTGACCTAATAGACCATCATCCTTGGTTACAACAAAACAATACACTGCAATTGAAAATTGCAGAAATTTTACAACAAGTAACAGATCTTGAAGACTTACATCAAATTTTTAGCATACTGAGAAACAATCATTGGGCACAATCAAATGACATTGTAATGTCAAGCATTACATCGAGTTTGCACCAAGCTATAAATAATGCCGCCTTTTTGCACGGAATTGAACAAATTTATAACATAATCAACGAAAACAAATGGTTGCCAAATCATAATAGTTTACTAGCAGATGCTGAAACAAAATTAGATGACATTAATATTGATACCTTCGACATAAACTTTCAAGAACTGGATAACAGAAATAATGCCACCAATATTAACCATACTAATAATAATTTCTATCGTGCAGACCGTAATCGTCTCCACTCAAGTAGGGAACGATAAACTATCTTGCGCTAACAAAAGTTCACCATTTCTCTTTTATCTTAGTAAAAAAAATTGACATAACATTTTGTAAACATACACTGTTTAAGTTACTATGAGTATTCCTCCAACACAGCCCAGTAGTACGAAACCAACAAGTGTTAATAACGCACAACAACTTAATCCAGTTCAATCTATACTTACAAAGTGTGTCAATAACTATGAGGGAAAAACAAGCAATAAAAGCTTACGAAATCACAATGTAGAACTTGACGTAACAAATAGTCATGCAAATGGCACTGAAGAAGCTAAAAGCAATAAAAAAAACACAATTCCGGACTGTGCCATTAATTCTCTCGCACAATATCTATCTTCTGGATTAAGCGGCGGAATAAAGGGATTTTTTCAACAACTCATAGCTTGGCTTACCAACCCAGGCGATTGGGAAACTGCTTTACTCATAGCAGCTATTAATAATCTTCAAAACACAGAAACTCAAGGAGTAGCTGATATCATAGTCAGTAATCCAAATCTATCCAGAGCTATAATGGGCGACGACAATCTGTCTGTTGCTATATCTAACGTTATACTTAATAACCCAAACCTCGCAAAATCCCTGTCTGAACAACAAAAACAAGGATTACTCAATGCTTTTAGGTGGAAAAAGTATGACGATAGTACTCAAGCAAAACTAGCAATGGCATTATTCAATCCCGATGAATGGGAAAAGTCACAAAGCTCCAAACATGGGCCATCCGCTTTGATAGAGTGCAATGATCTTTTCTTGACCAGGAACATAGATGATAGCGGGTTAAGCAACAATGATGGAGCAGCAAATTTAGATAAATCTATAACACATACATTATTTGAAAACCTAAATACAGAAAATGACGAAGAATTTAATAAGTTTTACGAAAATTTTCAAAAAACTTTGCTTTTCAAAGATGTAATTGGAAGGGAAGGTCTCGAAAAAATAACATTCGGGGGAAAAGTATGGGTACGTAAAAATTCCCCAGATTCAGGTACTGCAGAACTCACTAATAAGGAACGCACAAAAGATTTGTTAAAAACAATATATGAATTCTGCAACCAAGACGCAAAAACGGCATGTGAATTCTTACCAAATTTTATAAAACAGTTTCATGCTTCAGCAAATTGTTTCGGAGAAGTAAATATACGCCTTACGAAGAGATATGAAAATATGATTGCATCAACTGTAACAACTGTTTTTTATAACTTTCGCCATTCAGTCACTATTGATGAAAACTGGAACATGTATTCATCAGTTCAAGCGTACATGAACCCTCAGAACAAAACAGATACAAACAATATTAATGGCCTTGCTCAGCTTGGCTACCAATTCACTGATGAAACTTATGGAATAATAAGTGTCGAAACAAAAGTAGATCTGTCAAAGGAAGTGAATAAAGATGATGTAGCAAAAGATATGCAATCTAGTGCATACATTAGATTTGGGAAATTCAATCATCCAACTTTTTAACAGAAAAAAATAGCATCA
>CBCPNC010000012.1:0-14174 GCA_965120425.1 uncultured Opitutia bacterium | reverse complement strand
AACTATGGAAGCTTTTAAGAATCTGCATCAAAATAAAAAACCAATATTTTCTGGTTTACAAGATGACCTAAATATCGACACGATTTCTGAGAAAAATTTGGTGCGGTTAAGCCATTTTTCAGCAAAAGATTATCATAAGGAATTTCCTTCATTAGAAAGTGGTCAAGAAAAAGAAGATTTTTATGCATTAGTCAAAAAATTATTAAATAAGCTTTATCCCCAACCACCAGTTTCAACATTAAGCTTAATTTTCAATAAAGTCTCTAGTTTTTTTAGAAAAGTTTATAGTCTTCTTTTAAAGATAAAACATTAAGTTTAAATTGAAGTACGATATATTTATATAATCGCCTATTCCTAGTTTTTTCCCAAAATGGTACAATAAGCTTCTTAAAACACCCTTTTGATTTTTTTGTTTTATAATATGTCCAATTGAATCAAAAAGGCGTTCCTCTAAAATTATCCCAAATTTAAAAGATAGATAATATAAATATTAACGTTATCTTTGATGTTTATTTGTTTTCCCAATACTCTCTCATTTCACGTACTCTAAATTCAACGCGTTCTGCAGGCTTGTCACCCGAAAAGTATTTATTTTTATCGCATATATTTTCTTTCTCCGCCTTCACTCTTAGAAAATCCACTAACCTTAGAATTATTTCCACTTTAGAAGTGATCAGTTACTTATTGACCACTGAAAACAACTTTAGTTGTGCTGTTCCACTAACAGCAATAACGTCGGCTACTACACAACAGCAGCAGGGTTAAATACAACTACTCCCAGCAACTCTAATTATTCTGACACAATATTTAATACTGTACTTATAATTTCTGGCACAACTTCTATTGTTGTTTATACCGCGCTCAACACAATAATGAAAAATATAATTTTTTTAATTGTATAACATTCGACATAGTCACTAAGCAACTACTAGCAAGAGATTTTCATAATTGAAAAACTTATATATCATATTCAGAGTGCTTCCCATACCAGGGGAATTATAGATCCATCATGTAACAAGAAAAAAATACATCCATCTAAGATAATAAAATCATCTACTATAACTGTAATCGTCAAGTAGTCTAAAATCACCTAACAACCTAAATACATGTCCCCCTTTTAGAGGAAGAATCAGGCATTAAAAACTTAAATTTAATCAATGTTAAACTTAACACATCTATTATTCTTATCCTAAGAAATCATATGTCATCTCTCGCTATTAACCTGGGGATTTGATGATGCCAGAATAAACTCTAATCCGTTATCCTTTTCACGAACGTTTTATTTAAACTTGTTACTTCTTCAATTACCTGGCGACGTTCCAACTTAACATTAGGATATTCCTTAGCTACTTCACCAAGAATACGTTCAATTTGATCAGCTTGAACCACTGTATTCCCAATAAAGCACACAGCTATACGAAGCGCTGCTTCCTTTATTGCTCCTTTTTGTTCACTTTCCTTTTTTAATTTATCTCTCCAAACAGCTAATAATCCATCCGCCACTTTTTTATCTTCTAATAACTTCTCCACTAACTCCTGTGAAAATTTAGGAAAACCTGATTCTATCTTATCCATATCTTGTCCTTTTAACAAATCTATATCTAGCTTAAGTGCTTCATATGCTCCTTCTAAAGATTTTCTATTTTTCAGGGGACTTCTCTTGATCTTGGACATTCCTATGTGCACCACAACATGTACAAGAAAGTTATTTTTTTCTAAAAAGACTTTATATATAGTTATATTTTTATCAACTATGCTTGATTTTTAGCCCACCATGTTCTCCATCTATAAGGTCATTTCGCCAAACCTTTACTTGCTTAATAACACGACTGCGATCCAAATCGACATCTGGAAATTTACTTTTAGTATCAGAGATGATTTTATCAATACGCCTACTTTTTATTCCAACTGCCTCTTTACCTAAATAACCTAATATCTGACCTGCTGCTTCCTTTATTGCTTCTTCTGTTTGGGCGGCTTGAATGCTTTGTAACCAACCACGTTCTTTTTCTAATAGTACGTCATTCATTATGTTTTCCTCCGATATTTTTAAATCTTCATACATACTTCTTACTTTTTTACTACAAATTTGCTGAACTTTTTCCGTACTCATAGCATTACTTGTAGCTATAAGCTGCATTAGCTCAAAATATTCTACTATTTTAAATTTTTCTAACGCGTCTTCTTCATTTTTAAAATCTGATTCCTCGTATCCGTCATCTTTCCCTCCTCTCATAAGCTCACTTCGCAGTTTGTTAATGCTAATATCTTCTCCCCATAATTGTTGAAATTTCGACTCCAACTCTGCGCTTCGACTTTCACAAACTTCGTTAAGTACAGACTTACATCCCCTAACATCATCTATCAAGTGTCTCTCCAACCCTAGTTTTGTTCTTATGACTTCTAGCGCTCTTACTGTTTCTCCTAAAAAAATTTGCGCACAACATACGGGAAATTTTACACTAGGATATACCACCCCTTGATTGGATTCGGTATTTATAAAACATTCTCTAGGGGTACCCCATACTACTCCAAATTTATTCGCATCATCGCAATCCCACATACATAGTGCTGTAGAAAATGCCTTCCGCGCATAATGTTTTGCATTATCTCCACTGAACTTAAGTTGGGTCAAATATTCTCCATAATGAGGTAATCGAGATCCCATAAGAGGTTTCTGATTCTTTGATACTTGCATTTCTATATCAAAAACAACTTCCTCTGCATTATCTAGTTTTATACAACTTGCACAGTCTACTTTCAAATTTTCAGATAAATTCGGATATTGCGTGGCTGAAATGGCTCGCTTAGTCTCTTTATCAGTCTGTTCTTTAGTTCTCTTCGTTACTTTTCTTGTAGTACCCGGAACTACAACTATCTGAGAATTAATTGATTCCTCCAATAATTTTTCTTCTTCTGTCGTTCTATCAGCAAGTTTGGTCCCAGATGAGAGAATAGAATATTCCTTATCCTTATCAAGATACCCTACAACAGTCGATACAGCTTCAATTAGAAGCCTTCTATACTCACTTGTCTTTTCGTTACTTGATTGAACGAAAAGCTTTTTATACATGGCATCGCTCGTCGCTGCCACGTACTCTATACCTGCATCACTTAAAAAGTGCAAAGTAGAAATGCGCGTTGCACCACTCATACTTTTCAAAAAAAATCAAAACTTCTTTTGTCAATTAAAAAACAAACTATGCAAAAATTATATCAATAAATAGTAAAAGATTAATCCAAAAACTTAATATAAAAGCATTTTCCTAATACCAATCAAAATAATTTCAAAATTAAACCTCTTATTATTTCCATGTTTAAGTTATGGAACATAAAATATAAAATTCCCATAAAACCACATCGATTTACTAAACAACAATTACCGCTATTTACCTTAAAACTTATTCAATGTACACTCGTAATAAACACTATATTATCTAGTCATATAACATCTGTTCTCATCAGAAAGATAATTTTACTATACTAATCCATTTGTAGCTTACCTAAAAATCAGTTACGCTCTTATTGTTTGCACTCTGCTCTAGATTCTGAAGAATTTCAGATAACAGTTTCAGTAAAAGATCTCTTAAGAATAAAATTTCCCTCTTTCGGATATCGCTTAAACATTCAAAGTTATCCCATTTTCGCTATGGTGCGGGCAGACGGAATCGAACCGACGACACATGCTTGGAAGGCATGGGTTTTACCTCTAAACTATGCCCGCATATAGTAGTTAATATAACAACATTTTTATAAAAAAATAGTCAAGCATTAATTGACACTCAATTTTATATAAAATTTTCTAATCTATATAAACTTAACTTGTCTATTAATGCAGAGATGATATTTATAAACAAAATGAGTAATGAAATTAAATGTGGCGTAGTTGGAGTTGGATTCTTGGGACAACATCATGCACGTTTATACTCTCAAATTAATGGCGCTAAATTGGTCGGAGTGTTGGATGAGAATATTGAAAGAGCTGCAGAAATTGCGCAACTTTATAATTGCGAAGTAATTAAGACACTTGATGAAGTGGCAGATAAGTGTGACTGTGTAAGCATCGCTACTCCAACTGATAAACATGCTCAAATTGCACTCCCATTAATAAAAAGGAATAAACATCTGTTAATAGAAAAACCAATGTGTTATTCTCTGCAAGAATCCCAAATGATACTTTCAGAATCCGCAAAACGTGATATAATATTACAAGTCGGGCATATTGAACATTATAATCCAGTATCAAGGTTTTTAGAAAGCAATATTTGTGAACCAAAATTTATCTCCACTCAACGATTGGCACCATTTACAAAACGAGGAACTGAAGTAAGTGTAGTACTTGATCTTATGATACACGACATTGGTCTAATGATACAGCTTATAAAATCTAATGTAGAACACATAGAAGCAATTGGCATGAATGTTTTATCCGATACTGAAGACATTGCGAATGCTCGATTATATTTTAAAAATAATTGCATTGCCGATATTAGTGCTAGTAGAATTAGCGAGAAAAAAGTTCGAGAAATTCGAGTATTCGATAAAAATTCATACATTTCTTTGGATTTTATGAATCAAACAGGTCACATGTTAAGAAAAGAAGACCGATCAATTCACAAAATAGAAATTCCTATAGAAAAAGAAGAACCATTAAAGATAGAATTAATGTCATTTTTATCTTGCATAAAACAACATTACACACCTAAAGTAAATGCACAACTCGGTGCTCAAGCCTTGGAAATAGCGCTAAACATTTCAGAAAAAATAAAAAACAATAAGTAAAATTTCACATTATATAGTAATGATCAACAAATTATAAATTTTATCAAATGTTTTGTTGACTGACGAAAAAAAGTTTCTACTGTAAGTTAGTAGTAATTTATGACAGTAAACATACATACAAATAGCGAAAGTGCGAGTGATAATCTTAATAAAAATAGTGACTTATACAAAAAACACTACAAAGGTATAAGCCGCATTGACTCTAAAACTACTCGTGGTTGGCTTGTACGTGGTTACAAAAATGGCAAACGTTATTCTAAGCTATTCAGTGATCGCAAGTTGAAATCCGCAGAAGAAGCGTTGCGACAGGCTCAAAATTTTTATAAAGAATTGACTGATCGCCTAAAATCAATTCCAGCACGTCCACGAGCCAAAAAGATTGTTTACAAAGATGTAAGGAATTCTACAGGAGTCATTGGTATTTCACGCTTACATAAGATAGGGAAAAACGGAGCAGAATTAGCATTTTATTCCGTTACTTGGCGTCCTGCTCCTGGTGTACAAAAATGCACATCATTTTCCGTGAATAAATACGGAGAAGAGGAAGCATTTAAGCGAGCTGTAACATGCAGATTTGATGGATTAAAACAACTACATGGTAAAGAAATCGCTACTAGAATAGTTGGGCCAGAAAACGTCAAAAAATACGTCGATATGTAATCATTATTTATTTCCCCTAATTCAACTATAAAAGTTATTAGTGGTACGTATATTTGTAAAAGTTATTCCAAATGCATCCAAAAGTGAGGTCGTTGGATTAATCGAAAATAATATACTAAAAATTAAAATAAAAGAACCTGCTACTGATTCAAAAGCAAATCGGGCATTAATTTCTTTAATAGCCCAAAGGTTAAGTATTGCCAAAAAGCACATATCTATATCATCAGGTGAAAAAATAAAAACGAAAATTTTATCAATAGATTGTCCATTTTCTGTTGACCAGATTTTTGCTAAACTTCTAATAAATTCTGATGCAGATACTAAGTCAATATCACATTAGTAAACGTGATTTAAAAATTGCTAAGCATTTAATTACGTACAGTAAAAAAGTGTTACAATATAGAAAACATTTAATGTCTACCCAGACTTTTTTTAATATTAGCTCATTACGCACTAACTTAATTCTATCTATAAAACAAAAAAACTATAGCAATATACAACACGTTACTGATCAACTAGATAAATTATTACATCAAAATGGTGGTGATATTTATCCAGTAAAAATGTTAAACGATAATTGTGAAGTGTTATTAGTTGCTTCACTAATTGCGATAGCAATACGAACATTTTTTATTCAGACATTCCAAATCCCTACAAATTCGATGTATCCCACATACTCTGGAGTAACAACAAAACTTCAACAACATAATCACGTAGACCAAAGTTATATAAAAAAGTTGTACAAAAAAATATTTCATGGAACAACTTCGTTTAGTATACAGTCTAATTACTCTGGTAATTTAGAAATCCCATTATTTGTTTCTCCACCTCAACAAACAGCAACAGGTTTAATAAAATTTGATCTACAAAGAACTCGTAAAATTTTTGGATTATTTCCAATAACAGAACGGATATACAAAATACAAATTGGGAATAAAGTCCAAGAAATTACAATGCCCCTTTCTTATTCAATCGACTCTGCTTTTTTACAAAAGTTTGGAAAAGGAGCAGCATCATGGCAGGAGTTATATAACACACATCCTGAAAACTTCAGATTAAACAAAAATACATTACTTTATAAACCAGGATATTCTGTAAAATGTGGAGAAAGCTTAATAGACTTTGATATTATTTCTGGTGACGTTTTATTTGTCGATAAATTTTCTTATCATTTCCGAGCACCTAAAATTGGTGAAGCAGTGGTATTTCGTACAGAAAAAATAAAAAATATACCTGGTGAACCGTATTACTTCATTAAACGACTCATAGGGAAACAACATGATAGTATACAACTAAGAAATGGCATATTATACAGAAATACACACCTCATTACAGGGTCTGATATATTTTATTACGAAAATAATAAAATGAATAATTACCCTGGCTATAGTGAAGCAGGATATTTAAATCACGAAAGCACTGTTTACGTACCGAAAGATTCTTATTTTGTACTTGGAGATAATTCTCCTGACAGTGGTGATAGTCGATTCTGGGGATTTGTTCCAAAAAAAGAGATCATCGGACGCCCACTATTAATTTTCTATCCATCAAATCGTGCTGGATTATGTAGGTAAAATTTTTATAATTTAAAAAAAATATATGAAAAATATTGCAATTCTTACCGCGGGTGGACTCGCCCCATGTTTATCTTCTGCTATAGCATTCTTAGTAGAAGAGTACTCAAAATGTTTACCAGATGCAAAAATTATATGTTATAAGCATGGATATAAAGGTTTACTACTTGGTGATTCTGTAACTTTAACTGAGCAGGATATAAAAAACATTTCTGAATTGCATAACTTTGGTGGCAGTCCAATTGGAAATAGTCGAATAAAACTAACTAACGTTAATGATTGTATAAAAAAAGGTGTAATACATGCAGGAGAAGATCCGTTGCATGTTGCTGCAGAACAATTAATGAAAGATAAAATAAACGTTTTACATACAATAGGCGGAGACGATACCAATACTACGGCAGCAGATCTAGCAAACTTTTTGAAAAAACATAATTACAATTTGCAAGTAATTGGCCTTCCAAAGACTGTAGATAATGATGTGTATCCAATTGCTCAAAGCTTAGGAGCGTGGACTGCAGCTGAAGAATCGTCACATTTTTTTGAACATGTTGCTGCTGAAAATACTGCTAATCCCAATATGTTAATCATTCATGAAGTTATGGGACGTAATTGTGGATGGCTTACTGCACAAACTGCGATATGTTATCGTCAACTTTTATCTAAAAAGAAATTTTTACCGAACATTGGATTAGTTAAAGAAAAATTTGATATACATGGTATATATCTTCCAGAATTGAAAATAGATATTGAATATGAAGCCAATCGATTAAAAAAAATTATGAGCAACATAGGAAATGTTAATTTATTTATCAGTGAAGGAGCGTGTATTGACGAAATTGTCACTTCACTTGAGGCTAGTGGACAAGAAGTTTCAAGAGATGCATTCGGACATATTAAGCTAGATGCTATAAATCCAGGGAAATGGTTTGGTTCTAAATTTGCTGAAAAAATTGGAGCAGAAAAAGTATTGGTTCAAAAAAGTGGGTACTTTGCGCGATCTTCTAAGGCCAATTCTCATGATTTAGACTTAATTAAACGATGTGCAGTTTTAGCAGTACAGTCATATATTGCTGGTAAATCTGGGGTAATTGGTGAAGATGAAGATAACAATAATCAATTATCTTGTATAGATTTCAATCGAATAAAAGGAGGAAAACCTTTTCAGGTTGAAAAACACCCTGAATTCAAAAAACTTTTACAAGATATTGGACAAATTTCATGAAACACTTGAATAGCCGTTTAAAAAACGAACGGCTATTTCTTATAAATATAAGGAAAGTTCTTTACTAATTATTAAACTTCGCCGCTGCACGTGATAAACGATCATTTATCGCAATCCCGATTCCAATATTTTCCACACGCTGACAATATATAACATCATAGTTAGAGTGATCAAGAGTCTGTAAAATATCGAAAAGTGAATTCGCAATGACATTATAATCTCCATTTTCACTCAACCAAAAAACATCGTTATTGGGAATACTTTCTGGACGTTTTAAACATATAAAAGCAGCACGGTTTTCAGTATTATTATCAATCACAGTAAACAAGCTTTCAGTAGTACCAAACAAACATAATTTTGTATGCGGCGAATAGTGTTGTAATGATTGACCTGGAACAGATATATTGTTTTTGGTTGGGTTATAGTCCAATACAACAGTATCCAATACATTTGCTATCTCATTGGCTGAAATTGCACCAGGACGTAAAATACATGGTATATTATCAGTTATATTTAAAATAGTTGACTCAAGGCCGACAGTGCACTTCCCACCATCAATGATAACCTTTACTTTGCTTCCTAATGTTTCCCGTACATGCTGAAACGTTGTCGGACTTAAATATCCGAATGGATTAGCACTCGGTGCAGCTAATGGAATATCAACTTCTCGTAAAACTTCGCGGAAAATATCATGAGCTGGGCTGCGCAACGCTATGGTATCCAAACCTCCTGTAATTAACTTTGACACTTCAGGACGTTTAGGCAAAACTATTGTCAATGGGCCCGGCCAAAAAGCTTCAGTTAATGACTTCACTTTTGCTTCCAAACCATCACAATCAGCACATCTTTCAATCCAAGAATCATCCAATACATGAACGATAAGAGGATCTAATAAAGGACGCCCCTTAATTTCAAACACACTACGGACCGCACTTTCCGATGAAATTGCAGCAGCTAGTCCATAAACCGTTTCCGTCGGCAAAACAACAACATCATCATTTAACAATGCTTGTGCAGCGACCCTAATCTCTTCATTCATTATTACTTCATTAATAGCATATTTCTCGCACGTTTTATCATACGAGTGATATGTCTTTGCTGAATAGCTGACAATCGAGTCAATTTACGAGATAATATTTTACCGTTACTTGTTACATAATTCGATAGTTCTTCAACATCAGTCCATGTTAAATCTAAAGGGGAACGAGAACTCCTCTCTTCTTGTAAATCTTCTGTCATTTAATGATGATTAATCATAGATTTTTTCTAAATGCAAGTGAAAAAATAAAACTAATAGTTTACTTAAAATAACTGGAAATAAAAATTATCATCTGCGGTCTTTACTACTAAGTAACAAATATCCTCTTTATGCAAAAAATAACGAACTGTCTCATTATCAAATTCTTCCTTTGTCCATATATCTCGCTCTAAATCATATCGCAGTAAATGCACAGATTTAACACAATTGAATAAATTAAATGTACAAAATTCAGAATTAGTGAATTCATCTTTATCAGCAGGTTTCCATAAAAATTGCAAACGATTGTCACGATAGATAAGCCCGACTACAAAATTTTCACTTGTTATATTATCAACAAATGCATGTACGTTTTTAGTTTGCCAAAAAATACCTCCTTTTAAAAGAGATTCATCCACCTCTTCATTAAAAATATCAGAATGAACATATTCATTAAGAGATAATTGAATAAATTTCTCGTAACAAATTTTATTTATTTTTTCTATATCAGAAGTACTTGAGGATAAATAAATGTGTAAAAAAGAGACAATCAACGTCATAATTGCAACTACAATAATACTGCTTAAACTGAGGGTTAATACTAGCTCTAGAAGAGAAAAACTTCGTACCGCATTACTTCTTTTAAAATACATAAACACAAAAATCATGATAAGCTCAGTATTCACATCTTCAATTAGAAAATTCACTACAAAAAGCTTGACAAGGGTACTATCAGCATGCGTAAACTATCGATACGATCATATAATATTGTCGTTTTTTTAAACAAAAGATATATTGAATATGGATAGTTCATTAATTGATAGTTTAATAGGTAGTGATGGCCGCAATGAACGTATTAGACTTAAGTTACAAAGCATGGTAGAAGGTGCTTATTGCATGCATCAAACCTGGGGACTCGGGAAGATTAAAGGATATAATCCTGAAACTAAAAAATTAATTATCGATTTTCCAGCAAAACGTGGGCAAGAAATGGATCCTTTGTTTTGTGTAAAAAAATTGGAAATATTAAACAATAATGATCTTTTAGTACAATTCTATAATAACCCTGAAGATATTCGACAAAAACTGAAAAAATCCTCAATTTCTTTACTAAAAGAATATATAGAATCCACACCAAATAAACGAGCAAGCTTAGGGGACATTGAGAGGACATTTAGTGATATCGTTGAAAAAAACAATTTCAAACGTTGGTGGAATGTTACTAAAAAATTAATTGCCAAAGATTCTCAATTAATGCTTGAAGAAGGCAATGTTACATATTTAAAATTACGCAAAAATCCAATTTCAATTGAAGAGCAAATAATAGATAGATTTGAAAATACTCATAATGCAGTAGATCGGTTATCAATTGCTGAGGAAATCTCTGAAATTGTTACTGAAAGTAACCTAATGAAAGAAACAGCGAATCGTATAATTGACATACTATCTACATACGCTTCTCCAGAATTTTTACGCTTAAACATTAGTAATAAGTTTCGTGCATGCTTAATACGTAATAAACTTGCTAAATTAATCGATCGCAGTGTTGATTCTCTTGAACCAAAAATAGAAACAATAATTCATGAGTGTACCAACCTAGTAAAAATTGCACAAGAATTACCTAATGTGTATCATGAACAATTTTTTAATATCATAACTCGTACATTTCCAGATGAATGGGAAAAACATTTTTTAAATCTCCTCAAGAATGGAAATGATAAATTTGTAAGTGATTGTATATCATATCTTTGCGAAAACGGACGTGAAGATACTGTTAATCAACAACTAGTAAAGTGGTTAAAAGAAAAAAATCTAAAAACACCAATTTTGCAATGGATAATAAAAAATCGTCATTCCAAAAAATTTGAAGGAGTAATATCGAATAACCTCATGCAACCTGAATTACTTCGAGCAATATTATGGGCAATAGATAACGAATTCTTATCAGGTAATAGTAAATCACGAAAAATTTACTTAGCAGAATTGACGTGTGAAGATCGATCATTAATCAATGATTTATTAACTAATGTTACAGAAGAAGAAGCGTTAGATTTAGCACAAACTTTAATGGTAAATCAGGGATTTGATTCACTGTCAAAAAAGTCGTTATTAGCACGGTTTATTGCATTATTCCCAAGTGTACAAAATTTAATAACTTCTTCAACAAAAAGCAAGATTCCAACCGAATTAACATTAAAAGTCTCAAAAGAAAGTTTAGATAACAAGAAAAAAGAGTACGAAATTTTAATCAAAGAAAAAATTCCTGCCAATAAAACAGCAATTGTTACAGCCAGGGAACATGGTGACCTTAGCGAAAATTCAGAATATAAAATGGCTAGGCAAGACCAGGAAACACTGCTTGCAAGGAAAGCACAGCTTGAAAGTGAACTACAAATCGCGCAGGTGATAGATCTAGACAATATTGATACATCTTGTGTATCAATTGGCACAGTAGTATCTATAAAACAAGTATCAGGAGAAGAGCATTCCACAATTACTATTCTTGGAGCATGGGACAGCGACCCTGATCACAATATTATTTCTTATAAAACTCCATTAGCACAGTCATTATTGTCCAAAAAAATCGGTGAAATAGTTGAAAATAATGTCGATAATATAAAAGAGCAATGGGTAATTGAAAACATTGAAAAATGGACTCCAAATAACAAAAAGAAATAATAGTGCTATTTAATCAACATAAAAAAAATCTTAGTGTATTTTGCGTAATCTCCACTAAGATTTTTTAAATCAACCAGCTAAATTTTATTCAAATAAAAAAATAAATATTTCTTGTAGAAATAAGACTCTTATGGTGCCTTAAAATGTCATACCGAATGAATAATTAAACCTCATTCCATGCTTATTATTTTCTTGCCCATGTATAGGGAACCCAAAATCTAAACGCAAAGGAGCTCCCATTATAAAAATTTTCATACCAAAACCAGCATCTGTACAATAACGTTTGGTATTAAAATTCCAATGTGATTCATTAACAAACCCAACTTCACTAAAAAAATACAACCTCAATGGATCTGCAATTCTAAACGTATACTCTGCAGTACCATAAGCATATGTTTGCCCACCAATTCCTGTTCCATTTTCAGAAGGTCCGACATCATGAGTTTTAAACCCTTTCATATAATTAGATCCACCTAAGAAAAATTTATCAAAAAATGGAACATTATCATGCCCATAAGAACACATCGTTCCGACCTTTCCCATAAGCATAATGTTTTGATCAAAGGGTTCGAAGGTCGGTATAAATTTCGCACCGAGGGCATTTAATTTTATATACTTTGTTTCTCCGAAAAATGGCCCCCCAGCAACATCAGTAGCAATACTGATCACTGATCCACACGTCGGGTATAAAAGATTATCCCTAGTGTCGCGTTCAAGTAACAACATACCTTTAGATATAAATCTATGCCCAACTTCATCTCTAAAAGATTTTGGAGCATTTTCTTCCATGTGATAAATATTTACATCTTCGGCATGATATGTAACAGTACCAACCCATAAACCAAATAACCTCTTTCTTAAATATATCTCCCCTCCTGTACGTACTTCATCATAATTACTCCCATCGTAATTATTATTATCATGTTTTTTGTACTCCTGTTGCGAACGAAATAAGTTCACCCCTAATGCTAATTCTCGATCATACCACCAAGGTTCTTCAAAATTTACATTAAATGAATTTGAACGCCTACCGACTTGAAAGCGTGTACGGAACTTTTGTCCTCCTCCCTGAAATTTTGATTTTCCTCCATGCCAATCAAAATTCGTCTGACTAAATTCTATAAATCCAACGACTTCACTACCAGAGCTTACTCCTCCCCCAACTGAAAATTTTCCAGTGTTCGCTTCTTTTACTTCAATGCGCAAATTTTTTTCATTCGGGATATCAGTATCAGATGGAGAGAGATCAACAGCTTGAAAAAATCGAGTGTTTTGCAATCTCATTTGACTGTTTTTCATGCTAACTGTATCGAATATATCTCCTGGTGCCATCGATAATTCGCGTAAAATAACATTATTTTTTGTCTTTGAGTTTCCTTTAATATTTATTGAGTGTAAATAACATTTTTCTTTTTCCGTTATGCGAAAAATTACATCAATATTTCCTATATTAACATTTGGAATACGGTCAACATGGACCTCTGTATCTAAATATCCTACTTGGCCATAAAAGTCACGTATATTATCACATGCGTTATTAATTTTTGTTGGTGAAAATCTTTCCCCATTATTTATTTTCACTAATCGAAGCAATCTGTCTGCTGGATAAATTTCATTACCAGTAATGTTAATTTCTCCGAAATTATATAATTTCCCTTTACTTATGTTAAACGTCAGATTTATGGAATGTTTGGATGTCGAAAATTCAACATCCTTTTCATCTATCACAACGTCCAAATAGCCATGATCTTTAATAAAAACTTTTAACCGATTAATATCATCATTTAAAATATCTTGATTAAATGTTCCAGTCCCATTTAACCAAGACAACAGTGTCCAGGTTTTTGTTTGTATTATTTTTTTCAGTTTTTTGGATTTAATATCGTCAATTCCCTTAAATTTTATTTTCCCGACGTGCATTTTTGGACCTTCATCGATTACAAGGTTAACATTGATACCTGATCCATCTTCTAGCTCCTCAACAGAGTAACTAATTTTAGCATATGGAAATCCCTTT
>CBCPNC010000011.1:0-37517 GCA_965120425.1 uncultured Opitutia bacterium | reverse complement strand
GGGTGATTGACTTTGTAAAAGTCCGAATTGTTCGGCTATTTCATTCTCAATATTTATACCAGAGATCAATAAATACCCTTGTGGCTTAAGAATGCGTAGAAGCTCTTTAATAACGTAATAAATATGACCTGGATAATTATGGCTTGCTTGTTGCCATATTACGACATCACATGAATCATCAGGCATACATATATTATATAAGCAGCCGTACTCTGCCTTTATGTTGTACTGTTTAGCGAGTTCGAAGGAATTATATTCGTAGTCCTGACGAAATATTGTTATGTCATTAAAATGGTTACTTAATTGTTTGGCTAGTTCCCAGTAATTTTTATTGAAAATGTCTACTATTACACTGTTTTTATCTTCACATTTAGATGTTATAAATTTTACAATATCATTTTCTGTAGTATTGTTTAAAATACTATGATAAGTATATTTATGTTTATTATTTAGTAATTCTTCTGCTGCTGCTAAAACTGTATCAGGAGAAATAGAGGACATACATGGTGCTTCTTTAAACCCACGTAAGCAATGTTCAGCCCAATCAAGAGTGATCCATTCGCACCAACCTGGGCAGCCGTCGTCGCCCTTAATGTTAATATTTTCATCATAACTAAAAACTTTTTGAGAAGTTGGTCCAAATAATACAATTGATTTGCCGTTTAATGCTCTTTTTAGATGCACTAGGCCACATTCTCCATCAAGATGAAATAATGAGTGTTTTAAAATAACAGCTGTTTCTTCTAATGAAGTTGTTCCAGAAAGATTTAAATCTACACCTTGTAATGAAGTACTATCGGTCCCTAGTTGAACAATTTTTATATCTGGAAATTTTTTACGAAATTTTTCAATGAATGTTTCATAGTGTTTCTTTGGCCAAAGTTTTGTTGAATCTTTTCTATGGTTGATAAAATCTATTCCACGTTGCAAAGTTATGTAATTTGTGTTACGTAATTTAAATTTGGCAACATTGTTATAAGAACTGTCTTCCACATTAACAAATGTTTTGGTAAATTTGTTTATATTTAAAATCTTACATGCATCAGGTTGTTCGAAGCGTTTGAGATCTATTAGCTCAGAAAAATATTGTATTAAAGTATGACACTCAAATGCATCATAGTACATGTTTCTATGCCGTTCAAAGAATTCTTGAATTTTTTCACAAAAAGCTAGTAGCTTTGGAGCTTTTTGTTGCAAAGAGATTTCATTACAATAGGTGCAGTGAATAAATCTGTTGATTGTGAAAGTGGCATCATACTTGATCCTTTTGCTAGTAATTGGTAATGCCTCTAATATTCTAATAAATTTATATGCTGAAAATATGAACTGTAATATTTTTTTTTTATGATCATTATCTGATGTAATGTCAATGCAGCATTTACAACCTAATTGCTTATATAATTCTTTAATTACAGTACTATACATTAGTATATCACCTAATCCGCCAATTACTTTTATTGCGATGTGAATTTGTTGGTCAGTTGCATTTGTATTGCTATGAAAGATTTTGTTTTTTAATGCTAAAATCTTATAAATAATTGAAGCAATAATAATTCTAAAACACTCTTTTAATGACCATGCTAGTAATCTTGTTGCCGATTTAAAGTCATACTGAGCATATTTGTGTAAACTGTTCACTCTTCTCTTAGCGCGGCTGACAAAGTTTTCCTTAAAAAACATGGCACTTTTAACTCAAAAATTATTTTAATAATGTCAATTAACAATATTTTCATTTAAAATTTTTTCTGAAAGTAATTGACATAGTAAATGGTGCTGCTAATGTAACAACACGTGGGTCGGTAGCTCAATGGTAGAGCAGTGGCCTTTTAAGCCATTGGTTCAGGGTTCGAGTCCCTGTCGGCCTACCAATTTCTCTTGCTGCATATGGTTTTAGTTACTGCGATTTCTCTTTTAGAGACAAAGAAATATTTTAATATATTATTTTTGATATTTAGTGTTCCTTGTAAAAGGAATTTAATTTTATAGACTCAACAAAAGTTGACGGAAATAGTCTTGACATTGACTAAATAGTATTTGGGATAATTTTTATTTAAATTCTTACCCTAATTTTATGCAAAATAGAGACGTAACTTCACTAACGACCGTTGTTACCATAGATAACAA
Source organism: uncultured Opitutia bacterium (assembly GCA_965120425.1). GTDB lineage: Bacteria > Verrucomicrobiota > Verrucomicrobiia > Opitutales > JAIRKQ01 > JAIDVZ01. The sequence goes on along the minus strand of CBCPNC010000011.1, from coordinate 35,393 downwards.
TCAGTACGAAATTCTCAGTAGAGATGTTGAGGAAATATTTAGAAAGTCTGATAACTTAAACAAAGTTAATAAGGCAGTGGAGAAAAAAATTGCTTTGGGTGAACATTTTGGAAATCCAAATTTGGACGGGTCGTTTAAATATATTTATACACGAGAGGCTTGTAAATATGGTATAAGGTTTGCACGAGATCTAGAGATTATTTCTGATACTAAGCCCCTCGATAAGCGTGACTGTTGTGTATTACGTAAAGAATGTGAAGAATGTAATGTTGAAGAGCTAGAAAGTAAAGTTACTTCTTCTACTGAAAATGATAAACGGGGGGCAATAAAGGGAAATTAATTCCCGATATACTGCGTAAGTTTACAATGGACAACAACTCTAGTTTTGTTCTGCATTTTGAGATGCAGAATAGTGGTGACGTTGCCAATATTACAGATCGACAAAAAGAATATATCGGTGCATTTAAATCTAGTGACAGATATAGAGTTGAAACAGATTTACTTAGTGTTTCTATCTTGAATAAGTATCCCATTGCGGATAGTGTACAACCAGTTAAACTCTTCAAAAAAGATAAAACTTTTAAGATAAGTGCAACTAATTGGCAAGATACTAGTCAACTGTACATTGTGTTTCTTTTGGGGAGTCAAAGTAATACCATTTCAAATGCAAATAAAAGTGAAACAATAGGTAATGCAGTAGCAACAATAAAAAATAGGTGGAATTCTTTTAAGAAAGTCTCATTGAAAAAGATGCAACAAGAGCAAAATAGAGCGGGAAATGAGAAACTAGACGGTCAACAAGAATTTGAAGATGCGATTGAGAGAACGGTACAGAGGAATATAGCATTGTCGCTTTTAGGGCGGTTTTCTGAAGAAGATTTTAAAGAATATATAAAAGATCCAGCAATACAGGAGGAGTTTAGTTGTATGAATATAAAAGAATCAAATGATATATATAGAGATGATGTAATGGAAGCGCTGAAAGATTCTTGTGGATTATATGAAGCAGGGGTAACTGAAGGTGAGATAAGGGGTGATTATCAAATATTCTCCAATTGACACATTGCAAACAAGTTTAAATTCAGTGCTTCAAGGGCAGGAAGTGTTTAAAGATTTTACACTTAGGGAATTAAGATGCAGGCTAGCAGCTGTAGAAAAAAAGAAAGCAGAACATAAGAGAAATGATAATGTGCCTAATGTTGAAACAATTTTACAAACACTTGCTTCAGAAGAGGGTGTTTTAAAAAGCATTATTTCTAATTTAGAAGAAGAAATTAGTAATTTGAGAGGTACAGAATCGAAGCAAATACAAGTAGGAAATAACAATGATAGGCCGGGAGCAGCTGAGCATTATTCGAATTAAGTACAGTATTTTGATGTAGAAAAATTATTAAAAAGCCTCAATTTGAGGCTTTTTTTGATAAGTATAAATTTTAAAACCAAGAACTTTCTATTTAGACAAGATATTGTAGGTTGAAAATATATACCATGCAAAATATAATGAACAAACCAGGATTATTTAATTTATTTTAAGTGTTGCATTTGAGCGAATCCTTATAGCAATGTTTCTCTCGAAAAAGAAATTTTCTTCCTTTTTTAAAACCGTTGAAAATTATTTTTACACAATAATGTGGTGCCAAGGGGCAGATTTGAACTGCCGACCAAAGGCTTATGAGTCCTCTGCTCTACCGCTGAGCTACCCTGGCATCTATCACCCACACAAGTGAGAAAATGTGCTTTGTCAAGCGTATTGCAAAATTTATCATTCATGAGATGATGTTGGTTTGGCATCGGTTATAATGTTATATCTTTTGTAAATTTCTAAAATTTTTTCAGGAATTGGTTTGCTGGGACGCAATTCTTGAGCTTGTTGTAATGCAGGCTTGAAATCTGTGATCCCAGCGTGAAATAACTCACACAAAGCACCTATTTGTGCGGCAGATGGTCGTTTAGTAGGATTAGGGTCAATACATATTTGAATAAGTTGAGTGATAAAATTTAGTTCTTCATGAGAATATCGTAATTCCGAAGGAATTCGATCATTAAGTTTTAGTATGATTTCTTGTAAGTGGTTATAAAATAATTCACGTATTTTTATGTTACTGTTATAGTCTAAGTTCTGATAAGAGAACAACTTATAAAAGTACTCATATCCTACATTTCTGAAAAATATTCCCATAAGCATCAGTCCAAAACTGCATACATCTGTCGCAGGTGACAAAATATTATACATGTCTTGTTTGACATTTTCTTCATTTGCTGCGGTTATGTTTTTTACTATTTTGTATTCCTCCAATGCTGATGAGTATGCACGAACATATAAATATTGCGGTGTATATGCTTCATTGTCGTCCTTACTTATTCCAAAATCTATAAGTTTAGTGTTTTGGTTTAAACGATCATAAACTATATTTGTTAATTTTAAGTCTCTGTGAATAATGCCAGCTTCATGTATAAGTGATAATGCGGAACATAATTGTGCAGTGATTCGTAAATTTTCATGTAAGAATTTTTCTTTTTTTTGATTAGAGGTTAGCTTATATTCAAGTGTATTATCAAATGATAAGAAAGTTCTATTACATAAATCTTCACCGGGTGCTTCTTCAAAAAATAATCGATAGGTATTAGGACATTCTCGAATAATCTGTTCATTGTTTGTTTTTGTTGCTATTTCTTGGTATCCAAGATATTGTGTGATAAATGCAGCACCAGTTTTTAAAAAAACATCGGCATTAGGATCCTGGAATAATTTGTAAATATATTGTGAAATAGTTTGGTTTATATCTTTTTCATGGCCAATAGTTTTTAACTTAACTAAGTTATTGAAGCGTGGTTCTTTGATTACCAAGTTATGGTCTACACCATGTTTATCTTGTGTATGATAGAAACTAGTCTGTCCATATGCTCCTGATAAAGAATCTTTATTTTCGTTTTGATAAATGTATGCTTTTTTATCGTGTAAACACTTCCTTAAAAATTTGGGTGACGGAATATTAAGTTGATTTTCTATAATACTATCTGCGACCATTAAAGTATGTTTTTTAAACAGCACAGTTTCGGGTTCTTTGTATGTAATGTTGTCATTGTCGGCTTGTGATGATGGTACAAGAAGTGGTTCTGCTAAATTATAAATTCTATCTATGTTTTTCGTGGACATATTCTTGTGAAAATTTTCTTTTTTGGCAATTGAATAAAAAAAATAAAAAAATTCAATGATATTAAGATAATTATGTCATTGCATTTTAGTATAGTTTTATTTTTAGGATTACCATGCGAATGGAGAGTGATGCACGAAAGGATCAATATACGATAATAGCGTGGTTAGTGTGGGTGGCAGCAGTTGTTTTTTATCTGTATGAATATTTGGTACGTGTTGCACCTAGTGTAATGGAACAAGAATTAGAGCAAGTATTTCAAGCAACTCCTGCTGCGTTGGCAGGAGCATTGGGAGCATATTATTTTATTTATGCACCTGTGCAATTATTAGCTGGAGTATTATTGGATAAATTTGGTGGTAGGCGTGTGTTAATTCCAGCATCCTTGATGGTAGTGTTAGGTTCTTTATGTGTTATTTTGCCATCAGTTAAGTTGAGTACATTAGCGACCGGAAGATTTTTTATGGGATTTGGGTCAGGGTTTGGATTCATTGGAGTTATGTATTTAGCTGCGGTATGGTTCCATCCTGAAAAATTAGCACTAATATCAGGATTAACCACGTCGCTAGGAATATTAGGAGCATTAATTGGACAAATGCCACTTGCTAATTTAACCGATATTGTAGGTTGGCAAGCAACTTGGATATATATCGCTTTAGCTGGTGTAATTGTTTCATTGATTCTTGTGATATTTGTGCCAAAGACGCCTGTTTGGGAACAAAAAAAACTAGAATCACACAATGAAGATTTCTCTGCGAAACATCTGATAACTGGATTAATAACAGTATGTAAAAATAAGCAAACATGGATTATTGGATTTGTTGCTTGTTCATTGTACACTCCATTTGTAGTGTTTGGTGACTTATGGGGCGTTCAGTATGTTCGCTTGATTGCTAACGTATCCAAATCGGATGCTGCGTGTGTCGTGGGGATGATGTACATTGGGTGGCTAGTAGGTAGCCCGTTAGCCGGTTTTATAGCTGATAAGATGTGTTGTCGCCGGAAATTATTGATTTTCGGATGTTTACTGTCATTTATTATTTTGGGAGTGATATTTTTATTGCCCATAACTTCACCATTTATTTTAGCGTTATTGTTGTTTATTTGTGGCATAATATCCAGTCCAGAAGTTGTGTGTTTTGTATGTAGTTTAAACGCGAACCCTGCGTTCGCAAAGGGCAGTGCAATCGCGATGGTAAATATGATAGTTATGCTAGTTGGTGGAATTTTCCAACCAATAGTCGGGTGGTTGATTAATATGCACGATGGAGTGTATGATATTAATTCTTTTCGCGCAGCAATGTTATTGCTGCCGATTTTAACATTAGTTGGATTCTTTTCTGCGTTCTTTATGCATCCGGATACAATGTAAATTATTGTGGTCCCGCTGGTGGTGGCATCCCTTGTTTTGGTAATTCAGTTTCGATTTCAATTATTGATTCGATATTCGTTGAGACTAGTTGTTTCGCTTCCGCTGGTTCCAATTCTCGATATTTTAATTGAAAATTAGGATAGAGTGCTATTTCGGAGAACCCTCCTGAAGCAAAAACACCAGTAATTTGAAATTCATCTTCCCCTAATTTTTGTAAATAAATATGTTTATCTTCTGATGGGTCAGATTCATCATAGTTGGAATGCCCGATTAAAATTCTGTCGCCATTTTCCATGTTATCGATGGCATTAGAATAATCTCCTGAGATAAAGTTAAAAGCATGGCCGCCTTCACTAGTTCTGCACATTGCAGTTATGAATTGCCCGGGTGCGATCTTTTGAAGTACTTTTTCTTTTATGCGTTCTTGCGTATGTAATACAACTTCGTTTTTTATTGCTTTGTTTATACAGTCTATTACTTCATCCTTTACATTTTCCACTTCGTTTATTATTTTAGCATAGCCAGAATATATTCTTAGCACTGCGCGTTTTGCTGTTATTATTGTTTTTTTATTTTGAAGTGTTGGATCAGCTAATATTGCATTTTGTGCTTTTTTTATTGCATTGTGTGCAGCTGCTACTGCATTTTGTGCCTTTTCTAGTATTGCTCGTGTTTCTGTAGTTTGTTGTTTATTGAGTATATCTTCTGCTTTGTGTAAAGTTGTTTCTGCTTGCTTTATAATTCTTTCATGTTGTGATAATTGATCTAATACTTTTTTAAAGTCTATTGTATTGCTTGAATCTTCTTTGGATTTATTTATACTTTTTTCGTATTCTCCTATTAAAGATGATGTTGTTGTGAACATTTGCAGTGCATTTTGTGTAGCTTTGAAAGTTTCTTGTATAGTCCTTGCTACTATATTGGTGTTAAGTGTATTATATTGTTCTAACCGGTATATATCCTGTACAATTGTTGAATATCTACCATATTTCAAAAAACTTTCTAATTGTTTAACTTCCTCCATAGACAGTTGTCCATCTTTCTTACACTTACTTTGAATGTTGATCTTTAAACTGCTAGAAATATTTGTGTCATCAATATCATTATTTTTTACGTTATCTATAATAAAATTTGGCAGTCCTCCGTGACTGCGTACATTGATGATTTGTTCTGCTACATCGTGTAACGTCTCTTGTTCATTTGTATGAATATTTTCACTATTTGGAACCTTGCGGTCTTCCTGTTTTTTGTCATTTTCGATTTGAGAATTAGTGTCGTTGTTTGCAGAATAGTTTTCTGCAAATTCCATTGCGTTTTTAAGTTTAGAATCGAATATCGCTTTACTTAATTGATTCACAACCCTATTGAGTACATTATTTCTTGTTTCACTACCTGCCCTTTGAGCACACACCGGCATCCATCCTGCATTCCATAGCAATTCATTACCAACAAGTGTATTAACTAATTCTTGTACTGGTTGTGTAATTTCAATATTATTTTTCTTCAAAATTCTATTAACGCGTGCAGTTAAATCACTCTGAGCATCGTATCTTCCATAAGGTGCTAAGGTATATAATAATCGTTTATCTTTGGAAAGATTACTATATGTTTCAGCGTCTAATTGATTAGTAGCTGTAAGATGTTTACTGAATTTTATAGGAATTGCTTCTTGTTTTATATCTAGCGATGATAGATCTATCCCTCGGGCATTTAATGACATGTCAATAAAGGATGGTAGATCGTCATGCCATATCTTCATCAAAATACATGATGCGAAACATGATCCTTCATTAGCTGGTTGATACGGCGGTATGAATATATCATGAAAAATTTCTTTAAGATTATTAAGATATGCTTGTTTATCTTTTCCTCCATCAGAACATGTGTTAATTCGATTATTAATATCATTTAATTTTATCAAAACATTAGGATTGTCATGTATATTTTGCAAAGTATGCATTACATTTCTTAAGAATCCCGGCATGGTACTTTCTTTAGAATGTGATACTATGTCAAATGGATGGTATTGTTCATGAATATGTTTAACTATTTCTTGTATTGCTTCCTTTTGAATATCAAGTGGTAATTGGGAAATAATTTCTATTAATTGATCACTTATGTGTTTATTGATTTCTTTTGAAAGATTGTCGTTTCTAAAAAAGTTAATAGTAGTGAAAATAATATCATATGTCTGGTCTATTATACTCTGATTTTCATGTAATATGAGGGATATAATATCTTGTTCTTTAGTTCTTAGTTCTTTGTCTGAGGAGTCTGTTTCATAATGCAGTTGCGCATTGATATTAATAAAATCATGTATCTGCTGTCTTGCGGTATCCCGTTTTTCTTGTAGTAATTCAGAAATCATTGCTTCGATTTTATCGTTTAATTGTTCTATACACGTGACGCGTAATTGTTCGACATATGTGGCGTGTAGTTGCTTGAAGGGTGAGGCATTTAATTGATTGTTTATTGTGTGTGAGTCATTGTTTACTTTAGTGTAGTTCACAGCATTATCGATAATGTCGTTTGTTTTGTGCACCATTTCTTTTACGAGTGCTTGTTGCTCTCGTTGCAATTGATCACTATCTGTCCTTGTTACATCATACTGATCAATATTTTTTGATCCTAGTTTAGGGCCTCCTGGCAGGTTCATGTCCTGTTGATTTTGTGTTGCTGCTCCTATTGTATATTGCCCCACAGTAGGTAATGTTTTAGATGGATGTTCAGGTTGAGTACGTGGTGTTCCGACATCATCTGCTTTCATACAATTCCTTTTTAAGAGAGATTGTATGTTGTTTTACAAAATTTACAAAAAAAAATTTTAATTATCTCTTTTAAGTAAAAAATTCAAGTGATACAAAACGCATATTTATGCGTTAATTATAGTTCTTCTATATAGCGAGAAATAATATTTTCTACCTGTTGCAAATCATTAGTGCCAGTATTAATTTTTATTATATTTTTTTCATCACCACTAATAATATTTGTGTCAATAGAATCTCGAGACGATATGCAATCCTCCTCATTATCTTGATGGCGACGTTGTTTGCGTTCCTCTAAATCAGCATATAGTAAAAACCTTAGATCAGCATCCGGGAAAATTACACTGCACGTGTCACGTCCTTCTGCAATTAACCCATGAAAAAAATGTTGTTGTGCAATATTTAATTGATCTCGCTGGTATTGTAGTAAAAATTTACGTATCAGTGGAAGATGTGAAAACTGAGCAACATTATTGTTAACTTCTGTTGAACGTAAGAAATTATCGCTTACGACACTTCCGTTGATTAGTATTATACTTTTATTGGCAATTACCTTTGAACCTATATCTAAAGAACTTAGTATTTGCTGTATCTCTTCTTCCTTATCTACCGTCATTTTGTGACTTATAAGATGGTACGTTAAAGCACGATAATATTCCCCAGTGCTTATGTGCATAAAGTCATACTTTTGTGCAATTATTTTAGAAGTTGTAGTTTTCCCTGATGCTGCTGCACCATCAATAGCTATCGTTGTAAATGCTTTCATGATTTAACTAGGTTATTTAGGAGGGATAGAAATTCTGTATTATTTTGAGTTTGTGATATACGGTTAATTACATTCGCAGTAGCCTCTACTGGTCTATCATTAACAAATGCACGTCGTAAAAATGATATACTATTTAATATATTAGAATCAAGAATATTTTCTTCATGTCTCGTGCCAGATTCTAATAAATTTATTGCTGGCCAAGTTCGTAGGTCAGCAAGTTCACGATTTAAAACAATTTCCGCATTGCCAGTACTTTTAAATTCTTGAAAAATTATATTATCCATCTTACTGCCTGTTTCGATCAGTGCAGAAGCTAATATTGTTAAACTTCCGTGGCCATTACAATCACGTGCTGATGCAAATAATTGTCGCGGTTTTTCTAATGCTCGTAAATCGATCCCGCCACTTAAAGTAGAGCCACTAGAACTAAATTGGTTATATGCACGTGCTAGGCGCGTAATGCTGTCAATGATTAATACAACATCATTACCAAGTTCTACTAGATTTTTAGCCCGTTCACATGCGAGTTCAGCAATGCGAATATGGTTGCGGGCAGATTGGTCATTTGAAGAGGCAAAAAGTTCAGTTGATATGGAACGTTTAAAATCAGTGACTTCTTCTGGACGCTCATCAATAATTGCTGTAATAACGACCAATTTCGGATAATTAGCACTTAAATTACGTGCTATCTCTTGCAATAATAATGTCTTACCAGTACGTGGAGGTGCGACTATTAAACCGCGTTGCCCTTTAGCAATTGGGCAAAATAAATCTACTATACGAGAACTAATCGTTCCCTTAGGGTTTTCTAATTTTAATTGTTGATGCGGTGATATTGACTCTAGTGTTGAAAATTTTGGACGTGCCAATACTCGCTCTATTGGCAAATTATCAATTTTATCAACTGATATTACCTTTGGATTTGGAAAATTTGTACGGGGTAATATGTGAACAGATAATAATTGCCCACGTTTAAGAGATAATTGTTTTAATAAATCATGTGCAATGTATGGATCAGATTGGTCAACATATCCATTGCGCTCAGGATTGATGAGCTGCCCATATTTCCCTTGCTCAAAAATTTCTAGAATTCCGCTATATACTAACAAATCGCTTGTACAAGAATTATTTTGGTTTTTAATCATGTAGATACATTACTTTTTTTGAGTGAAAACCCAGACTTAGAATCATTAACAATCCAGCCCAAAGATTCAATCTTTATACGCATTTCATCAGATAATTTATAATTTTTTTGCAACTTCGCCTCCCAGCGAGCACGAGCTAACTCTTGTATGTCTTCAGGAATATTGTTTTCGTAAGTCTTTAATTCCAAGCCAAGTGTATATTTTATTATGTTAAATTCTTTAGCAATATTTTTTAATATTTTTTCACTAAATTTTTGTGAGTATATATTTTTGATACTTTTGAAAGTATTTCCAAGGCAAAGTGGAATGTTAAGATCATTTATTAATGCATTGTAAGCGTCATAAAAAAATTCCCAATGTTCGGGAAGTTGTAGATTTTCATCAACAACAGGTAGCTTTTGTGAAAATTGTATTAATTTTTTTACAGCATTATCAGCAGCATGTAACCCATTTATTGTAAAGTTTAATGATTGACGGTAATGCCCAGATAATAGACAATATCGCAATGTTTCTGGGGAAAATCCAAATGATAAAATATCATTTAAGGTATACATATTACCTAAACTTTTGGACATTTTTGTTCCATTAACGAGCAAATGAGAGATGTGAAACCAATAGCGTACAAATTGCTGATGTGTCGATGCTTCAGATTGCGCAATTTCATTTTCGTGATGAGGAAAGCAAAGATCAACTCCACCGGCATGTAAATCAATTGTTTTTCCAAGATATTTCATTGCCATTGCACTACACTCTATATGCCAACCTGGTCGACCATCGCCCCATGGGCTGTTCCAAAAATTATTTCCATCTTCAAGTTTGCGGGCCTTCCACAATACAAAATCACAAACATTTTCTCGATCGTATTCATCAGCAATATTTTTTTTACCAGAACTATCGGTATCTTGTGTCTTCAATTCGCGATTACTGATATTTGATAATTTCCCGTAATTGTTAAATACTTTTACTTTGAAATAAACTGATCCTTCAGAAATATATGCGTAACCATTTTCAAGTAATGTTTGAATTAATTGAATTTGTTCGTTTATATGGTGAGTAGCGCGTGGTTCAATATCGGGAGGCAAGATATTTAATTGTTTACAGTCATTGTGAAATAGAGTGATGTATTTGTTGGTTAATTCATTTAGCGTAATTCCAATTTGCGTAGAATCGCGGATCGTTTTATCATCAACATCGGTTATATTTCGTACAACTAGTGGATTATAACCCTCTAATATTAATAATCGAGTTAGTACATCTTCAATTAAATATGTACGAAAATTTCCGATATGTGCATTGTTATAAACAGTTGGGCCGCAGAAATATACGGTAAAACGATCATTAATACGCTCAATGTTTTCTAGTTTACGCGTAAGAGTATTATATAAGACCAGATTATTCATCGACCATGCCGCTACGGATTAATAATGCATCAATAGATGGTTCGCGTCCCATGAAATCTTTGTATAAAATATCAGCGTCTTCACTATCTCCTCGTGCGAGTATTTTTTCACGGAATTCATGACCAACATTCTTATTAATTATGCCGGCGTTGTAAAACTTTGTAAAGGCATCAGCTTCGAGTACTTCCGCCCATTTGTATGAATAATATCCTGCTGCATATCCTCCATCAAAAATATGTGAAAATTCTAACATTATAGTTGGTACTTTCACTGTAAATGGTACTCGATATGTTGTTAGAATGTTTTGTAATTTTTCTTCGATATCGCAGTCTTTATATTGAGAATAATGATGGTGCAATTCTAAATCAAGCTTTGCGTAACATAATTGTCCCATCATTGCCATACCTGGTAAATACTTACGTGTTGCAAGCATTTTATTAAACAAATCATCAGGCATTTTGTCTCCAGTTTTGTAATGTTTTGCAAAGAGATCTAAACTATCACGTTCCCAACAGAAGTTTTCCATTATTTGTGATGGTAATTCAACAAAATCCCAAACAACATTCATGCCGTTTAAACTTGGATATTTTATTTTACCAAACATGTGGTGCATTAAATGTCCGAACTCATGAAATATAGTTTCTACTTCACGATGCGTTAATAAAGATGGGGAATTTTCTGTAGATGGGGTCAGGTTGCCACATATTGTACCTATTGGATATTGCCAATTTCCATCTTTATCATTCCCTCCAGATACTAATCCATTCGCCCATGCTCCTTCACGTTTTGATTTTCTAGGATACCAGTCGGCATAAAAGCTACCAATATATGTGCCGTTTTCATCAAAAATGTTATAAAATTGTACATCAGGATGCCAAACAGAAATGGCATCACTTGGAGTTGGAATATTAGGATCGTCGGAATAAAATGTTTTGCATTCTAAAATTTTTATACCATACAAACGATGTACAAGTTCAAAGAGCCCACTTATAACGTTTTCCATCTTGAAGTATGGACGCAGTTCTTCTGCATCAAAATTTAATTTCTGATGCCTCTTTTTTTCGGAATAATATGCACAATTCCATGGTTGTAATTCAGCAGCTGTATCTTTAGTATATTGCTTTACAAAAGTACGCATTTCTTCAATATCTTTTTGGAAATATTTTTCTGTCTTTGTATGTAAATCTTCTATAAATTGTAATGCTTTTGTGCCATTTTTTGCCATTCTATGTTTTGTGGCTAAATCTGCAAATGTTTTATAACCAAGAATCTGGGCTTCCTCATTGCGTAATTTAAGGATATCAACCACTAAATGACTATTATCATATTTCCCTGCTCTTCCAATTGACAATGATGCTTCATAAAGTTCTTTACGTAAGTTATCATCGTCAAGATATTGCATACATGGTCTAAAGCTTGGTGTTTTAAGTGATAATCTATATCCTGCATGTCCATGTTGTTTAGCATCATCTGCTAGAACATTTAATGTAGTTTCTGGTAGTCCTTTTAGTTCTGATTTATCAGTAATGTATTTTTCCCAAGTATTACGTGAGTCTAAACAATTTTCAGAAAATTTTTGTGATTTTTGAGAAAGTTCAAGGGATATTACTTTTAATCTCTCACGTTGTTCTCTAGGGAGATCTGCTCCACTATCTTTAAATGCATCTACTGTTTCCTGTAGTAACCGCTTTTCTAATGGTGGTAAATTTTTAGACTTCTCAGATTCTGAGAAAGCTTTTATGCGCTCCCATAGAGCGTCGTTTAAAATAATGTTTGAACTAAACTCTACTACCGCTGGTAACATTTTATTATACTTATCACGTAATTCATCTGAATTACATACATTATCTAAATGAGCTACTCTTCCCCATCCACGATCTAATAGTACGGTAGCATAACTAAGTGCTAATACTGTGTTTTCAAAAGAAACATCATTTATATCTTGATTAGCAATTGCATCAATATTCTTTTGGGATTCTTTTATCGCAAAAGAAATGTCACTTTCGATATGTTTTGGGGTTAAAGTTTGCCAATCAAGAAATTGATCTTCCACTAAAAATGGATGGGTATGAGATTCCATAGTTGAAGCATGTAAGCAATTACAGGCTAAAAACAAGAATAATGTCGCTTTGTTCATATTAACAACTGCATTTTTAATAAAAATTTTCTTTTAGTAAAACAAAATGGATAAGTGATACTATATACAACACTCACGTAGTAGAACTATAAAGAGGTTTGTCGTATATTATTGATGGTTGATTTTTGCATCATATTTGTTAAGTGACATAAAATATGAACATATTTGTGCAGAAAAATGAATCTGATGATAGATGCGATAAAGGAAAGGAATCTTCATGCTATTCTATGATACAGAAACAATTTTTAAAGGAGCGAAAAATATTCCTTTGGGGAGAAGTAAATGATGAATCTGCACAGGATATTACAGAAAAATTATTATATCTTGAGATTATCCAACAGTCTGCTCCAATAGATTTTTTTATTAATACTCCCGGAGGATCAATTACTGCCGGTATGGCAATATATGATACGATGAAACTTATTCAATCGCCAATTCGAGTAATTGTTACTGGTTTAGCTGCCAGTATGGGCTCTATTTTACTATGTGGTGCTAAGAAAGGGAACAGATTTTTGTATCCAAATGCTAGAGTATTAATTCATCAGCCGTTAATTATGGGAGAGATTGTTGCTCCGGCAGTAGATATTAATATTCAGGCTAATGAAATGGAAAAAACCAGAGATAAATTAAATGAAATCCTAGCAGAAGCATCTGGTCAAAATATTGAAAAAATTCGAAAGGATACTGATCGCGATTTTTATATGAATGCAAAAGAAGCTATTGAATATGGACTCGCTGATAAAATTATTACTGAGATTTAAGAAAAAATTCCTTATTATAAGTTTTATCCTTAGATAAAACAATATTTAATTTTTTATCAGTTATGTCGTTCATTAGAAAATTTCTTGATGTTTAGGAAAGTGACATGTTTGTATTATATTCAGATTGAATTAAGTATTTTTCGTTTTCGGTAAGGTTGTTACACAAAGTTAGATATTCATCTTAGTAATAGCACTACGAATACTGCAGATTCATGAAAGAATATCACCTTACTGATTAATTTGATAGAAATATTTTTTAAGAACTATGTTTTAGTAAAACTATTATATATAAATTACTGATAAGAAATTAAATGTTGTATAGATAAAAAAATATTGAGTATAATAATTTGTTTAGGTGAGCGTCTATTTTTATAATTAAGTAGTGAAAGCAAGATATGTTAGATAATAAAAAGGTTGTTTTAACTGGTGTACAGCCAACAGGAAAATTGCATCTAGGAAATTTATTAGGTGCTATTAATAATTGGCAATATATGCTTGATGAGTATGATTGTTTATTTTTTCTTGCTGATCAGCATGCTACGACTATGCCTTATGTGCCAGCAGACCTAAGAAGGAATACTTTAGATTGTGTTGCACAATACATCGCTTGTGGATTAAATCCTGAAAAATGTAAAATATTTTTACAATCTCAAATAATTGGACACACAGAATTAATGTGGATATTAGGATGTATTACTCCTATTGGCCAACTTGAACGTATGACACAATTTAAGGATAAATCTAAAAAAGCGGGAGAATCCATATGTTCAGGGTTGTTGTTTTATCCCGTGTTAATGGCAGCAGATATTTTATTATATAATGCTGATTTAGTACCAGTTGGAGAAGATCAAAAGCAGCACTTAGAAATTACTCGGGATATCGCGAGTAAATTTAATAGAATATTTTCTCCAACTTTTAATATCCCAGAGCCATATATTGGACATTCAGGAGCGCGTATAATGTCATTACAAAATCCGCAGTCAAAGATGTCAAAATCGGATAAAAATCAGAATTCTGTGATATATATTACGGATTCTGATGATATTTTATATAAAAAAATTATGAGTGCAGTTACAGATTCTAATAGTAAGATCGAATATGATTTAGAAAATAAACCTGGAGTATCTAATTTGTTAGATATTTATTCAGCTGCACAAGGAATTAATATAAAAGAATCTGTTAATCAGTTCTCTAATTTGAGTAGTTATTTGCCTTTTAAGCAAGCAGTCGCTGATGCTGTTATCTCAAAAATTGGACCAATTCGTGAAAGGTATTTCGAAATCGTGGGAAATAAAGAATATTTACATTCTGTGTTGGCTGATGGTAGAATCGAAGCTCAGAAACGAGCCAATAAGATGATCGCTAAAGTATATCGTAAGGTCGGTTTTGTTAATGCAAATGTATAAGAAAAGAGGGTGTTACTAGTGAAGACGTTAGTAATTACAGAAAAACCAAGTGTTGCATCCGATATTGCTAAGGTATTGGGAAAGTTTAAAAAAAATGATATATGCTACGAAAATGAGAAATATATAGTAAGTTGGGCTCTTGGCCATCTTGTTGAACTTTACATGCCAGAGGATATAGATCCGAAATTAAAGCGTTGGTCAATGGATACATTACCGATAATTCCAACAAAATTTGGCACAAAGGTAATTGATAAAACAAAAAAACGTTTTAATGAACTGAAAACTTTAATTAAACGCGAAGATGTTGAAGAATTAATCAATGCTTGCGATGCCGGTCGTGAAGGAGAACTAATTTTTACTTATATTTATGATTTAGTCAAATGTAAGAAACCATTTAAGCGCTTATGGTTATCATCTATGACTACATCTGGAATACAAGATGCATTTAATGCACTGCGCAGTAGCTTGGATATGAAAAATTTGCAAGATGCAGCGAAGTGCCGTTCTGAAGCAGATTGGTTAATTGGTATTAATAGTACACGTGCCATCACGCGCCGTATGTTTAGCACACGTGCTAAACAAATCGCTACTGTTGGGCGTGTGCAAACTCCAACATTAGCAATGATTGTTGCGCGAGATTATGAAATTGAAAATTTTGTTCCTGTAAAATACTGGCGCATAATTGGGCAGTTCGAAGTGCAAAATGGACAATACCAAGGAGTGTTCCAAAAATCGGAAAAATTGGATCCTAAAAATGCACATGATCGTTTAGATCGCATATGGGATAAAAATGTTATTGATGAACTATTGAAAGACTTAAGCACTGAAAATATTGCAATAGTATGCGATAAAAAGAAACGAACTACGCAATCTGCACCGCGATTATATGATTTGACGACCCTGCAGCGTGAGGCGAATTCGCGCTATAGTATGCCTGCTGGAATGACATTAAAAATTGCGCAGTCGTTATATGAAAAACACAAATGTTTAACATATCCACGTACCGACTCAAAGGCTTTAACGGAGGACTATGCACCTAATTGTTACCAGATCTTAAATAGTATTACTGGAGAATATAGTACATTTGCTATGTATGTAGTTGATAATAAATTAATCAACCCCAACAATAAAAAAATTTTTAATAATAAACAGGTAAGCGATCACTTTGCAATTGTTCCAACTACTCATCAACCAAAATCTTTAACTCCAGATGAAGAGAAAATTTATAACATGGTCGTTAAGCGATTCATTGCAATATTTTATCCGGACGCAGAATTTGATGTTACTACACGTACGAGCACTGTAAAAAACATTTATAATTTCAAATCGGAAGGAAAAGTCTTAGTTGATCCAGGATGGTTAGTAGTTTATGGTAAAAGAAATGAAGATCAAGAACCGATTCTTCCTGCATTATCTGATAAGGACTCTGAACCTGCTCGTGCTAAAATTATTGATATTTCAAGTTCACAGGAAGAGACGCATCCGCCAGCACGGTATAATGAAGCTTCTTTGTTGGCAGCTATGGAAGGTGCCGGTAAATTATTAGATGATGAAGAATTAGCAGCAGCAATGAAGGACCGTGGATTGGGTACACCAGCTACTCGTGCACAGATTATTGATCATCTCTTGAATCTTCATTACATTGAACGCCGTAAACGAAATCTATATTCTACATATAAGGCAGAAGATTTATTAAATTTTTTAAAAGCTCTAAACATTGAAACGTTGGCAGATCCTGTTTTGACTGGCGAATGGGAATATAAATTGCGCCAAATGGAAATCGGGGAATTTTCTCGCGAAAAATTCATGCATGAAATTGAAGATTTAACAAAGCGTATTATTGAAAAAATTAGAGATTATAATGAAGAAAATATTCCATTAGTAGAGTCAAAAATTATCTCTCCAATAGACAATAAGCCATTGTTAGAAAATTTTAAGAGCTATCGTTCATCAGATGGCAGTATTTTGATACCTAAAACATTATGTGGTCGAAAATTTTTATCTGAAGAAGTAGTAACATTAATTAATGAGAGACGCATTGGGCCTTTAACTGGCTTTTTGTCAAAACGAGGTTCGGAGTTTTCAGCATCAGTGATAATGAATAATGAAAGTGGGGTGGAATTTGAGTTTGACAATAAAAATGAATCAGTACTTAAGACGATACCGGAAGATATTATTTCTTATGAAGAAATTGGGAAATGTCCATTATGTAATTGCTCAGTTTTAGCATCGCCTGATGCTTATGTTTGTCGAAATTTTTTTGAAAAAAAGTGTAACTTTCGTGTATCTAAAACAATGCTTGAATGTTCTATTTCTTTGGAACAGGTCGTAAAATTAATGACAGAAAAACAAACGGATATGATTGAAGGGTTCAAATCTCGTAAAACTGGAAAGTTGTTTAATGCTAGACTTGTATTAAAATCAGGTGGGGGAATAGGATTTTTGTTTAAGTAGATGTGGCAGTTGCTATTAGCTTCTTTAATTTGGTCATTTTCTTATTCGCTAAATAAGCATGCATTAACTGGGACAAACCCATTTGTTGTATCATGTATTTTTTGTGCGATATCTGTTATTTTGTTTTCCCCTACTTTTACTAGGCGTGGATTATCGTTATCGTTGTTTATTAAGTTAATGTTACTTGGTGCACTAGAATTTGGGCTAATGTATGCTTTTTTTCAGATGTCCTTTTTGTTTTTGGGAGCATATGAAGTAGCATTATTACTCATCACTACTCCCATATATATTACATTTATAGATGGTATTTTAAATAAAACGAAGTTAGCGATACCGTGTTTTTTAGCAACTATCTGTATATTACTATCCTTTTTAATCGTAAATAACGGACAATATTCATTTAATAAATATGGAGTATTATTGTTACAATGTTCAAATTTATCATTCGCTTATGGGCAAGTATTAGTGAAGAAATTTTTTCAAAATCATCCTAATATTGCTATTAAGCAAAGTATGAGTGTTTTGTACCTTGGTGGATTATGTGTATGTGGAATATTAGCACTAGTTGTTAAACGTGAATATTCCGCGTTGACATGGAGTGCATTTGGATGGGCGGTTTTTTTTGGGGCTACTTGTTGTGGAATATGCCACTATTTGTGGGATACTGGCATAATGCTTGTTAAAACGCCAGTTGTCGCTGTTATGAATAATCTACAAATCCCATTATCTATATTGGTTTCTGTATTGTTTTTTCATGAAACGATTGAATTATATAAAATCGTGACGTGTACAGTAATGACGCTGTTTATATGTCTTGTATATTTCTTTTTTAAAAAAAATAATACCTAGACTTTGGTTGTAATTTGTTGGTCTCAAACGAGATCTATGTATTTTTTTATTTAAAAAAAATTAATGATCACTAGCTTAATTTCAAGATGATTGTGGCAATTGAAATTTATAAGCTAATTGCTTAATAATTGTTAATTGTTCATTATACCGTTGAGATGTTTCTGAAATTGCGTGCATGATTGACATTTGTAGTTTTAATAGATGTTCTAGAGAATATTGATTTGTTATTGATAATAGATTAGTTATATACCAAGGATTTTGCGAAAAAATATTATATGATGTTTTAGGTGTGGTATTGCAGAAAAATCTTTGAGCAATGCTACTTAATTTTGCAGCTGTTATAGAATTTTGTGATGACAAACTTTGCGAATCAATTAATACACGTAGCTGTATCATCAGGCGTATGCGATTTTGCAACCCTATTAATAATGGACGAGTTTCATGATTAAAGAAAATGTATCGTTCAAGCATATCAAAAGTTTTGTTAATATCTTGACTAAAAAACTGTTCTATTTGCGGAAAGAATTCGCCAGCGCATGCCGGTTCTACAAGAGTAGTCACATCTTCACGTGTTATAACATTGTGATCATCAAAGATATAAGTAGCAAGTTTATCAATTTCTAGTTTTAATAATCGTGCATCATCACCAATTAAATTATACAACAATTCTACAGCTTGTGGAGAAATTGATACATTATTTTCGTGGCATAAGGTCGCGATATGATCATTTATATTATTTTCGTTAATACTGCCAACTTCTTGACATTCAGATAATTGTGCAATTTCTTTAAATATTTTTTTACGTTTGTCTACAGGACTAGCGGATATTATAATGATGTTATCTTTAGCTGTAACTTGCAGAATTTCTATTAAAAATTTTATAGATGCTTGATAAGATTCAGAAATATTTTCCCCTAGAAATGTTATTCCACGAATCCATATATTGTTATTATTTGTAAATAATGATATAGTATTTAAATTTTCATAAATACTTTTTATGTAAGTTGTTATGTCTAATTTATTGTCATATTGTAAAATTGTAGCATCTGGGCATAGTTTCCTATATAAAGCGCGCGCGCGACGATCTACTAAAAAATCGTCGCTGCCATATATAAACAATATATTACTTGATGACATTTAATTACTTTTGCTCGCGCAATTCAGCAGGTGTTATATCATTCATCTTTTTAGTGATATAATCCTTTATTTTAGCGTTTGCATTGTTTATTGCTGTTTGAATAGTATTTGCGCTTGTGCCATCAGCAAATGTTAACCCTGTAATTACACCATCACCATGTACATCCAATGTTACACCATTTTCAGAATAGTGTTCAACATAAGATGCCAATTCTTGCTGCACAGCTTCCATGCCATCTTTCATTTTTGTCATATTTTCTAGTAATTTTTCCATGTCTTCCATGTTAACCTCCTATTATTTTATTTTTATTTGCATCATATGGAGGAACAACAATCCCTCCAGAAATTATCATTTTAACACCATCCCCAACACTCATTTCTAGTTCAATGACATCTTCTTTGGGGATCATTAATAAAAAACCACTTGTAGGATTGGGAGTAGTGGGAATAAAAATATTTACCACATGCTTCCCTGTTTTTTCCTGAATTTCTCCTACTGTATCACTTGTAAGAAATCCAATAGCATACGATCCTGGGTGTGGATATGGAACAAGCACTGTTTTCGAGAAAGCAGATATATTGCTTTCGCCAAAAGTCGTGATTATTTGTTTAGAACTTTTATAAATACTTCTAACGAGAGGGACGCGGTTAATTACACGTTCTGTCATTTTAAATAACCATTTTCCAAAGAAGTAACGTGATAACAGTCCAATCAGAGTAATCAGTGTTAAAACAAATAGAGTAGAAATTAAATTGATTAATATGCTTGTTATTAGTTTGTTACGTATGTTTATATCTAACCAATAGAATAAAATTCTACTAGTAGGTTCCCCTATGTAGTCTAGCATGAAATTAACTATTAATCCAGTTATCCCTATTGGAAGTAGGAGTATCAATCCCGTTAAAAACGACTTTTTTAGGATTTTAAGCATAACTTATGAAAATATACTGTAAAAATTTTATTGATAGAAGCAACATTTTTTTCAACTACCATGGGGTAGTTATTGTAAATGCGCACTTAAAAAACTTACATTCTCAAAAATTTGTGTGCATTTTTTTGAACATATCTTGCCATAATTCATCTTATAAGTAGTCGGGACCAATTTAGTTAGTAATAATTCAGGAAAATTTTTATGGCAGTAGTAAGTTCTACTGCCATTTAATTTGTTATTTTATCTGTAACATTTTGTATTGTGTTGTTCCGAGATTTAATCGTTCGCCATATTTTAAGATATTTGGACAATGTTGTAAATTATTGATATTATGTTTCTTTTTTATATAATTTACTATTTTAGTACATAAACTGTCTAGTGCTATTGGATCATTACTTAGTAATATATGAGGTAAAGATTGTATATAATTTTCATTATATGATAGAGTATCAACATATTGAAAACGTTCAAGGGACGTAATAGAAAATAAGCAATGTTCACTTAATTCAGGGATTGCATATATTTGTGGTGCGATTTTGGCACAATTTATTGGGTTATCTAAAAATCGTTTATGGTTGCTTATGTTAAATATTGCTCCTTGAATTATGCTACCGACTACTCCGTGTTGAGAATGTCCACAGTAGGTGGGAATGTTTATCCAATAATCCACACCAAACATTAACATTGTTGGTAAATAACTTTTTGTAAATTGTTTCACGGTACTGTTAATGCCAGATAATATATTTTGATTGATTATAGTTTCACCTGTTGAGGTTAAGGAACTTTTGTATGCCCACTGGTCACTGTAAAATTGTTCATCATCTATCCAGAATACCGGCATATTATGAAACGTAGCATTGTCGCTATTAATGCGTGAACTTATATATCCACATTTGAGTAAATTATATTTTGAATCTCCTATGATGAAAATATTTTCTGTTTTGAACCCACGATTTGTTAATGACTTACTTAGCGCTAATATTAGTTCTGGAGGAGTACATAATCCAGGACCACTATAAGTATAAATACGCAATGCAATTGTTCCTTTATGACCTGGTGCAATGGACATATTATTACTTTTTTCAAAGTTTTTAATAAGAGACTCGACAGCGATATCGTAGTTATTTTGATTAAACTCTGATATTGTGTAGTCCAGTATTTCTCCAGAAGCTACAAGTAAACAATGTATAATCAATATAGTGATACTATAAATTAACAGTTGGATGCGCACAGTAATGTTAAGTATATTTTTTATTTGCTATTATCAATTTTTTTGTAACACATTGTATGTGTGATGTTATAATATGTCGATAGACACGATACTGTCCAAAATTAAGGAGTGTAAGATCCTAGTCATAGGAGATATTATGCTTGACCATTATCTTATAGGTGATGCTAATAGGATATCTCCGGAAGCACCAGTTCCAGTAGTGGTTGTAGAAAAAGAAAATTATGTATTAGGAGCAGCTGCAAATGTCGCATTAAATATTCTCAGTTTAGGTGGTGATGTTGAGCTGTGTGGGTCTATTGGTTCCGATCGTGCTGGGGAACAAATTTCTAAGATACTATCTAATAGTACATTATCTTTTAATTCGCGATTCATTAAGAATCATGTTAATACAATTGTAAAGACACGCGTTGTGGTTAGGGGGCAACAGTTGTGTCGTATTGATTACGAAGGAAATAAATCAATTTACAATATTGATGATGATTCGGATATTAATTACATTGAATCGCGAATTAAGCAGTGTGATGCTGTAATATTATCAGACTATAATAAAGGAGTTTTCGATAACCATAATGTAGAAATTTTTATACAATTAGCTAAAAAGTATAATAAATTCATTGCGATTGATCCTAAGCCAAGTAATAATCTAAAATATAAAAATGTCGATTTAATGACACCTAATAAATTAGAAGCTTATGAATTAGCTGGAAAAGTCTTTAGTAGCCCAGAAGATGGTTTGGAAAGTATATGTGAAGTAATTAACGCAAAATATAGTCCGAAACATTTAATTGTTACACTTGGGGCTGAAGGAATGTTGTTGAGTATAAATGGGGACATTAAAAAGACGATGCCGACATATTCTCGTGAAGTTTTTGACGTGTCTGGTGCAGGTGACACTGTGATTGCCGCATTGGTGTTGGCTATGAGTAGTGGTATTCCGGTGTATGATGCTATGCATTTTGCCAATTTAGCAGCCGGAGTAGTTGTTGGGAAAAGTGGTACTGGAGTAGCATTCCCAGATGAAATTATAAGATTTGAACAAAATGCTGAGTATTTTTCTAGATCGTGATGGTACTTTGATCGTAGATAAACACTATCTTAAGTATCCACAGGACGTAGAACTAATTCCTGGAACAGTCGAAGCGATACAAACTTTTCTTACTTTTAAGTGTAAATTATTTTTGTTTAGCAATCAAAGTGGGGTTGCTCGTGGGTTATATACTTTACATGATGTTCATGCCTGTAATAAACAAATGTTAGCCGAGGTTGGACTTGGGGATTTTTTTTGTGAAAAATGTCTTGCAGTTGATGGAATTGATGAGCCGATAACTTATCGGAAACCTTCACCGAGGTTTATAGAAGAGATGATAAAAAAGTATTTTTTAGATAAGAAAAAATGTTTTATGGTAGGTGATAAATATTGTGACATTTTAGCTGCAATAAATGCGAATATAACACCAGTTTTTGTAAATACAGGTCATAGAAAAACTGCTGATGTTGATGATCTCATAAAAAGCAAACATTGTTTAGAGTTTTCTTCTTTGGTTGAATTTTCACGATTTTTACAGCGCAAAATTCTTAATTACATGTAATTATTGTCTCTTTTGATAAAAAAATGTTAAAATTTTAAGAAAAGATAAGAATTTATCAAAATTTTTAAATTTACATTTGACTTTGGTAAAATGTCTTTTTCTTTCAAAAAGAAACTGATCTTTTTATGCCAAATATTAAACCCTTAATTTTACTCGCCGAGGATGACGTTCAGTTAACTGAGGTGCTTGAGAAACAAATTAATTTATCTGGAATGAATGTTCGAACGTTTCATAATGGTTCGGACGTTATAAAGTTTTTAAAGCATGATTATGCGTCAATTATCTTATTGGATATTAATTTACCAGATATTGATGGTTTTAATGTAATGAGTCAGCTGCATGGTTTGGGGATATCGATTCCTGTAATCTTTTTAACGGGGTTTTCGGATGAGTTTTATAAATTAAAAGGATTTGATAGTGGTGCTGATGATTATGTAACGAAGCCGTTTAGTTTTACTGAATTAATTGCTCGAATAAGAACAATTTTACGTAGAACGTCAAAGGCAAGTGATTTCTTGATCACTGAAAATGCTACACTCAATGATCGTAATTTTGCTTTCTGTGATGCTACAATTTGGCCGTCATTGATGCAAATACGTTTCCCCAATGGAAATATTGCTCGTATAGGGAAAAAAGAAATTGGAATTTTAAAACATTTTGCTGCAAATAAAGATATAATTTTAAGCAGAAAGAATATCATTCATAGTGTTTGGGGAGAAAGTGCTAATATTCGTAGTCGTTCAATGGATCAATATATTGTAAAGTTACGTCAGCTTTTTAAAAAAAATGGCTATAGTATGGATAATGTTAAAACATTACATGGTATAGGTTATATGTATACTCTGACCCCAGATGTAGTGATGACACGTCGAGAATATGCAGATAAATACAGTATTTTATAAACTAGTTTATATTGGCTTTTATTAAAACTTTAGTTCTGATTTTAAGTTTTTTAGGGTATAATGCTTATACCCTTTGTGAAAGAACCCCATTATCAATCCAGCGGATTGTACTGTCTTGGCAATAGTCATCCAAAAGCGACATTTCCCAAATAAGATAGCGAATGGAATGAATGTGCCGTATCTAATAAATTTTAATATACTTTTAATGAGAAAAAAAGGAGGTTGTTGAATATGGGAGCGGTAGAAAATAATAGGTACCAAACTGCCACTTCCAAAGTATCTTTTTAGGAGGTATTTAAAAGTGGCACGTTGCTCTGTAAATCTTTCTACAGAAACTGCTTCTTTTACAAATGCAACTCCAAGATATTTTTGATAAATAGTATCTAGTGCAAATTTTGAATCTTCTCCACCTAAGTGATTAAAGAATTCATCAAAACGTAAATTCATTTTATCTGGCCGTACCAGTTCACTTGAAAATAGGCAATTGTTTGTAGAAAATATGTACGGATCTCCAGTTCTATGACAAGTATCAGTGGCCCATATTTTAATTAATGTTTTATTAGCATCCCTCGGTAACAAGCGGTACATTGGACCACCTACACATATAACAAAGGCGTTTTTATAGTAATTCCATAATGAGCATAACCACTGTTGCGATACAATTTCATCATCATCAAAAAAGGCGATTTCAGTAGCTCCTAACTTTAATGCTTCTTCCAAAACACGATTTCGAGCATATACTATACCTTGTTGAGGTTCAATAAAGTAGTGACTCTTAAATGGTAAAGCATCGTGCCAGTAATCAAAAATTTCTTTAGCTCCTCCATTTGCGTCATTATCTACAAGTACAAATTCTACAGTAGCGTCATTAGGTAGGTCGTTACGCGATAAACTCTCAATTGCACCATCTAACAAATCATTTCTATGAAAGGTGCATAATCCTACGACAATTTTTTTATTCGAATGCTTTATTGTGTTTTGCTTGTTTTTGTTTGGTACTTCCATTTCCCTTATTCTCATCTCCCTCATTTTTGTGATTTGATACGATTATTTGCGATGCTTCAACTTTGGGTGGTGTGACATATGAAATTCCACCTGCCATAACTAGGTCGAGTTTTTTATCCATTTGTTTGTCTACTGACGACTTCCAGACTATGTCTTTAGCTGCATTATCGTCTGGATTTTTTTCGAGTAACATATTGGCAATTTTTAAAGATTTATCGAATTTTTTTTGCCCTAATAATGCTTCAGCGAGTATTATATAGTCATTGTGTGTGCGTTCTTCTTCAGAAATTTCGTTTATGCTAAATTCCGTTAGATTATACATGTGTGCTGCATTAGCAGTCTGTGCAATTAATCTGTATCCTGAAAAATTTGTTGGGTCATAATCTATCCAAGTTTCGATTGTGTCGATGAGTTGCCACGTAGGGACTCGATGTTTTTTAGCATATAGTATCTTTACATACGCAAGACATTTTTTGATGAAGGAGAAAAGTGATCGCTGTGGTAAATATACTGATTTGCGCAATTTATGTAATTGTTCTCTAATCTCTAAATTTTCAGGATATTTTTTCAAAATTTCACGATAAAGAAACATTGTGTACTTATAATTACCATCAGACAAAACTGTCTTGGCCCTTTCTAGCAATGGATCGTCGTGTTCTTTGTTTTCCATGAAAAACTTTCCACCCTTATTTTATAAAAATTTTACGTTTTTCAAATTCTTTTCTTATACAATTGTATATTTTTTCAGAAATTTCATTTAATACTACTTCATTTGTAGCCTCAATAAGTATGCGTAGTTTACTTTCTGTTCCAGAATACCGGATTAATGAACGCTTATAATTTGGTTCATGGATTTGGAGATCGTTTAATAAAGTTTGAAGTGAGGGTAATTCTGATAACGGAAGTTTTTTTTCAGTATATATGTTAAATGAGCGTTTAGGGAAAAGATGAATTTGTTTTTTCAATTTAGACAATGGTAAATTTTTCTCTGATGAAATTTTTAGTATTACAATTGCTGCAGCTATTGCATCACCGGTATTAGATAAATTTTTTAATATAATATGTCCTGATTCTTCGCCACCTAAAATACAATTATGCTGCAACATACTGTAATAGACATTTCTGTCACCGATATCAGTCCTAATAACATTTATTTCATTTTTATTTAAGCTTTCATCTAATCCAGAGTTACTTTGTTGGGTGACTACAATAGTATTTTTTAAAAGAAGATTTTTCTCTTTTAAATAATTTGCAATTATTCCAATTATTTGGTCGCCATTTAAACACTCTCCAGTTTCATCAACCATAATCAACCTATCGCCATCTCCATCGTGTGCGATACCAGCGTAACTTTGTGTTTTCTTTACGATAGTTTTTATATTATCTACATGTTCACTGCCGCAGTTATCGTTAATATTGTTTCCATCGGGAGTATTGCATACTGTAATTAAATTGGTGCAAAATTTTGCCAATATTATTGGGCTTGTATAACTTGTTGCGCCATTAGCGGTATCTAAAACTATTGGTTTATTTATTTGAAAGCATATATCTTTGAAGCGTGCAGCGAAATTGTTTAATGCTTGTTTATGAAAATTTACTACCTTAGATGTTTTTTCGGCGAAAATTTTTGTTCTACTTGAAAATTTTTCAAAAAATTGTTCGATGTCCCTTTCAAGGTCTATTGATAGTTTTTCTCCATTGGAATTAAAAATTTTTATTCCATTATCCGAATAAGGATTATGGGAGGCAGTTATCATAACTCCAAGGTCACACTTTTCGTACTGAGTAATTACAGATATCCCAGGTGTTGGAATTATTCCACAATCTAGTACAAAAACGTTTGATGAAAATCCGTTAATAAATGAATTTTTTAATATTATTCCACTTTTGCGAGTATCATGTCCAATTGCTAATTTAAGCGATGTTTTACCTAAAAATTGTATAAAAAAATGCTCAATCGCACTTGCGAATTCATGGAAAAATTTCTCAGTAATAGGGTATTCCCTAAATGTGCCTCTAATTCCGTCTGTTCCAAACAATAATGGCATGAGAATTGTTAATTAGTATTTTTATTTTATACAGCAATCATTAAATGATTTTGTAATTCAGTATTTTTTTTGTTTTACATTTAAATGTAATTTTCACTGGACTTTTTACAAGAAATCTTGATAACTAGTAGTACTGGAGAGATGGCAGAGTGGTTGAATGCGTCGGTCTTGAAAACCGAAGTGCCGGTAACGGTACCGTGGGTTCGAATCCCTCTCTCTCCGCCACCTTTTTAAAGGTATCGTAAGTAGGTTATTATTTTTTTTGTATTCCTAGGGGGCTTAATGAAAGGAATAACATTGGGTACAGCAGCTGAATTATCTTCACCAAATCCATTATTTTTGGTGTGTACAGAAAAAGAAAATGGCAGTACAAATTTTGCACCGATATCGTTTATATCTTACTTGTCATTTAAACCAGCAATGATTGGATTTTCTATGGGAAAAAATTCTTATTCCGGAGAAAGTATAAGAGAAACCAAAAATGTTATTTTAACCGTTCCAGGGGTGACGCTAAAGGATGCCGTGATGGCATATGGAAGAATAACTGGACGGAATAGTGAAAAAATTGAAGAACACAGTATTGTTTTGCAAGATGTACCAGAATCGAAGATTAAGATTCCGATGGATACAAAGTTGGCATTTATTGCACATCTGGATCATACTATAGAGGTAGGGGATCATTATTTTTATATATGTAACATAAGTAAAATTTATGGTGATGCTAGCAAAGAGGCATTGTTTTCATGGAATGGCTATTCTGAAATTTCCGCTGCTCAGAAAAAATAAAAACAATTAACAAAAGGCAGGATCCATTTTGTTTATTGATTTTATATTATAGTTGATAAAGTTTTTTTTGATATAAATTACCCCACTTTCTTCATCTAAAAACCACAACTGGAGTTTTTGACTGTCTAACTGTTTCCAATGTTGTACTTCCAACAAGGAAATGTTTAACTATACTATGAGAATATGCCCCTATTATAAGAAGATCGATATTATTTTCTTCAGTGTATTTTTGAATTTCGTCAATTATATCACCTGTATGTATTGCTATGGTAACGTTTAAATCAGCTACAGTATTTAAAATGTTTTGTGTTTTTTGAAGAGTTAACACCATTTCATCAGTTGCGTTAACAGTTAATATATGAATTGTACAATTTTTAAAAAAATGATTACGTTCAATAAATTGAATTGCTTTATTTATAGCGTTGGAAGCGTCGTAAGCGATAAGAATATTTTTTAATGGATAAAAAGAGTTTGATGCGATGAAACATGGACAAGGGCTAGTTCTTAATATTCGTTCCAAAGATGAACCTAAGTGTTCTTTAGCGTAATTTGAACTTTCTCCACGTTTGCCTAATATTACTAAATCAAGCCCAGTTGTACTGTTTTTAAATTCGTCAAATGAATCGATTAGCACTCCTGTTTTATGGTGAAATGTAAAATTTGTATCATATTTTGCTACATTGAACATTTTGGCGACCTTTTTTCTAGACGTTTAAATTTTTTGCCTTCTAAATCACGCAATGTATTATATACTTCTTGAAATGGTTGAATACTTAGGCTACTGCCACAGTTTACAAGCAGTGATAATTCAGGACGATTAAGATCTGATACATATAAAACATTGACATATGCATTCATAAGTCGTGCAAGTTCAATGGCATATTTGGTACAGATTTTTGTATATGGAGAATCGTCGATACATAATAATATGCTTCTCATTGAGGTAAAAGTATATAAGTTTTTGTATTAATTCGCAAGTGAAAAGGTTTACAAGGATTCTACTTGCGTTTTTTATTTAGCATTTAATTATTATGTATATGTCTAACATGCGTAACTTGCTTGTAATGGCACTTGAAGATATTAAGCAGTTTGGTAAAAATACGATAAATATTAGTGACTCAAGTTTAGAATTTTTGAAGCATAGTATCAATATTATTGCGAATGATTCTCATAGAATCAACCCAGAAAAATGCACTTTAAAAACTTCAAATAAAAAAAATCTAAGGAAAGCTCTTTTCCCAGAAAATCCTAAAGTAGTTTTGCCAGTTGGAGATAAG
Organism: uncultured Opitutia bacterium; assembly: GCA_965120425.1. Lineage (GTDB taxonomy): Bacteria > Verrucomicrobiota > Verrucomicrobiia > Opitutales > JAIRKQ01 > JAIDVZ01. Next base: position 6,273 of record CBCPNC010000011.1, on the reverse strand, counting down.
CTGCTAAAATTTAACTGGTTAAAAGATAAGGTATTAAATTGTCCAGTATGTAATCAACATATTAAACCAGGGAAAAAAATCGTGTTCGGTACTGGAAATTTAGATGCTGATATATTTTTTTGTGGAGAAGCACCCGGAGCAGATGAGGAAATTCAAGGAGTACCATTTGTTGGGCGTGCAGGTAAATTATTAACTAAAATAATATTGGCTATGGGGCTTACTCGCGAGCAGGTTTACATTGGCAATATTATGAACTGGCGTCCTGAATTGGATACCCCATTTGGTAACCGTCCTCCTACACAGGAGGAAATGAATTTTTGTTTGCCGTACCTGAAAGCGCAGATTGAAATTGTTCAACCTAAAGTAATTGTTGCGTTAGGTGCTACAGCAGTTAATGGTTTATTTGGATACGATTCGTCACGTAAAATGAAGGATGTACGTGGTCATTGGTTAAATTTTGAGGACGTACCGTGTATGGTAACTTTTCATCCCTCATATTTATTGCGTAATAATTCATTATCTACAAAGCGCATTATTTGGGAGGATATGCTAGAAGTGATGAAGAAAGTGGGTTTAAACATATCAAACAAACAACAGAACTATTTTTTATAGTAAATTCATTGATGTGTTTTGGTTTGAAAATTTTAAAAGTGTATGTGTGACAATTTTTATAACTAATTGTATATTAATATGTTGTTAAATTTTAATTGCCACACATTTAAGATATAAAATGTTTGTTTAACTCAATGTAGTTATTAGTTGTATTAACTTGCATAATGTATTAGTTGCAACATAACTCATTAGAAACTCGCAATAATTTTTACAGCAAATCATACCAATTAAAAAGTCAACCGATAATTGTTTAAAAATTTGGAAATAAGTTAATTTTGAAATTAACACAGATAATGTTTTTAATGGCAATGGTAAGGCAAATATTATACCTGAGATTGCAGAAACATAACGATTTCGAGCAACATACATTCCACATAATCCTGTCAACATATGAGACGCGTCAATGAGTAGTTGTTTCAACAAAAATTTAACGTTTCCCCTATTGATTGCTTTTTGAACATTTCTTGAACTAAGATTGACATTATCGTTATCGCCTTGGCAATTTTCATTGTTTTGAGATTGTGTACTAGTGACATGGTTGTTTGATTCACTATTGTTGCCTATTGTATTGTTATTTTCTGAGCAAGATTCTTGTGTCTGTGTGGTGCATGATTGTGTATTATCACCTTCTTTAGCATTCCTCGTAGTGAGAGCAATGTTATCTGTCTTTCCCTGATCTTTATGAATCAATTTGTTAGTGTGAAGATGACTATCGGAAGTAACAGTTTCATTTTCACTGTTATTACATAGTCCTGTTTGGTTATTGTGTATAAGGGAAGTGTTCATGTTAAAATTGCTATACTGAACGAACAATTATTGTCAATTAAAAACAAAAAAAAGATTTGAATTTTTTAAAATTAATTCAATATGACAGGTATTAAATATGTTTAAGAAATTTATTGGTATTTTGTGTTGTATTGCAATTTCATTAAATGGATATTGCGGCGAATTGTATTTTTTGAGAGAAGATAAATGTCCAATTTATTCTCAGGAACTTATAAGGATTATTCCAGATTTACATGAGTTGATAAATAAAGGATATCTATCAACAAAAAAAGATGAAAATGGTGATTATGTTAACCCATTTTGTTTAGAAAATAACCAGCTATTTGTTTCTAATCTTAACGATGTATGGTACTGTTTAGCAAATTTTTCTGGAGAAAAAGGGTGTTTTGATACCAGTCGATTAACGCAGCGTATATTAAAGAATTCTTTGGACATTTTTGCCAAACTACTGGGTGTGCAGAATAAAAATGATATATGTACGGGTGGTAGTTCTATGGTCGCAGATTATCCTGGATTTGTGGCATATTCTATTCCCGATAATGATCAACCAGTTTGGGTAGTTATTGTTTTCCGCGGTACTCAGTCTCAAGAAAGTTCTTTGTTACGTGCTATTGTTACGGATAATGATTGGCGTACTAATTTAAGTGTTGCTCCTATGGATATTGATGAAAATTTGTTCGGATTTTCTGGAAAAATGCATTCAGGATATGTTCTAAAGATAAAATCTTGTATTCAATCTATTGACGACTCCTTACGGCAAGTTATGCAATTTATTCCAGATGAAAAAAGAGGTCACACTAAAGTTGTTATATGTGGACACAGTCAAGGAGGAGCTTTAGCGCAGATATATTTTCCGATATTTTTGCATACTATGTGTGATACTTTGGGGATAAAAAAGTCTAACGTTATTTGTTATACATTATCAACTCCACCATCAATTACTGATGCACAAACTTTAAATAATTACTATCAAAACGTAGATCAATATGCAATAATTTCGCGCATTTTACCAGAAGATATTGTAAGTGTTGCTTCAGTTAGTGGGTATTTAACGCCTGGAATAGTAGCACTTGATGACCCATATATTGCGTTTGTACGTGCAGGGTTATGCGAGTTTAAGTACATGTCACAGAGGAAAATAATTCGTCGGTTGCAATCAAATTTTATCACTGATTATTTTGATGTTCAAGGAGAAGTTTGGACATTAAAAGATGATGTAAATATCAAAATTTTTTGGACAAATATTTTTGATTATATTGCACATTCTGATTCTCTCTTTGAGAAGCTAATTGCTAATCCTTCAGAGGAGCTATTTCTTTTAATTCAAAAAGCTTTATACGAAAAGTTAGTAGTTTTTACTGCTACAGATATTGATAAACTTAAGCAAGTTTATTGTAACTCTATAAATGTATTACCAGAGATAGATAATTTCCATAAACTTTATTATGCCTTCGCAAATGATGTATCCCTACAGGGTGCACTTAATGTATTATCGGGTAATATTCTTAATAATTATAAAAAAGAATATAATGTTGTAGATAATACTTGGAAGAAGATGCTAAAAATCAGTGCATATCTGAACGTTTTGCCACAATTTTCTCAAGTTATGATTAAAAAGTTTTTGGAATCTGCTGCATATTTAATGGATAATGAAAATATTTCATTTTTATGGAGTCAAAATAATTCTTTAGTTGAATATTTGCATTTTGGTACTAAAAATGATTTTAGTAGTGGTGAAACATTTTTTGATTACCATATCCCGTCTACAAATATTAACAGTGCGGTTCAGTTCTTTTATTTGTTACATAAAAATGAACAGTAATTTTTGTGAAGAATCTTATTAATTTTGATTGCCCTATTATCTTTCTTTTTATAAGAAGACCCCGCGCTTTTTTTAATCTTTAGTAATCATGAAAGTGTTTAGCCAAATACTGTGTATTTTATTTTTACTTAGGCAAATCATATTTGCTGATTGTTCAATAAGTAACGACGCTGTTAAAAATGAACATTTCATTAATGGAGAAAGAGATAATGCAATTGTTCCTACACGTGAGATGCGTGCTGAAACAATCTATATGGCGAGATGCATGGAAGAATTGCATTATAATCATAAAGATTTGTCACTGTTGGACAACAAAGAAATTTTAATTGATTATATGTCGGAATTGGATTTGCATAGGATGTTTTGGTTACAACAAGATATCGATGACTTCGTAAAGCGTTTTGCATCAACGTTAGATATTTTTGTAAGTGGAGGTAGTTTGATGCCTGCTTTTACTATTTTTGATCATTATCGTAAAACTGTTTACTCTCGACTAGATTGGATAAAGAAACGTTTAGCGCAGGAATGGAATTTTTCAAGCGACGAAACATATGTCCCCGATCGTCGAAAATCATCCTGGCCATCCAATAAACTTGAAGCTGATATGCTTTGGGAAAAACGTTTAAAATATGAACTGATTAACGAAATGATGAGTGCTGAGTATAAATTATCAGGCAATGAAGAATCCCAACATGATAGTAATGAGATTAATGCAGAAATTAATCAAGATAATTTAAACTCTGCTATCGAAATAATTTCAACACGCTATGAGAATTTACGAAATGCATTAAATGATTTTGATTCTTGGTTAATAGAAGAGATCTTTTTAAATAGTATTTCACATATGTATGATCCTCATTCTAGCTTTTTATCTAAAACTTCATTAGAGGATTTTAATGTTTTGTTAAAACATGTTTTAGTAGGAATTGGTGCAACTTTAATGGATGATAATGGCACTTGTGTAATTAAAGGGCTTACTCCTGGAGGGCCTGCAAGCTTATCGAAAAAATTAAAGATTGGTGATAAAATTTTGGCGGTTGCTCAGGGGGAAGATGGCAATTTTGTCGATATTGTTGGTATGCGGCTGTATAAATCAGTGAAATTAATTAGAGGAGAGAAAGGTACAGTAGTTCGATTAAAAATTCAACCAGTTGATGCAGAACCAGGACATTATCAAGTAATTTCGTTAGTGCGCGATGAAATTCAGTTGAATGAAACTAGAGCAAGCGGAAAATTATTTTCATTTGCAGGAGATAAAAAAGAACAAGTGATTAAAATTGGAGTAATTGTGTTGCCTGTTTTTTATGGTGATGATCCGAATAGTGCCGTAAAAAATGCTGATACGACTTCAGATATGAAGTTTTTAATTGAGGAAATGAAGAATCGTGGTATAGATGGCTTGGTTATTGATTTGCGTGATAATTCTGGTGGTTTTTTAGAGCAAGCAATAACGGTATCAGGGTTATTTATTGCCACTGGTCCAGTTGTTCAAGTGCGGGATTCGTTTGGAACAATAGAGAATTTATGTGATAATGACAGTAACATCGCTTGGGAAGGTCCATTAATTGTGTTAACATCATCTAATAGTGCATCAGCGTCAGAAATTTTAGTTGGAGCGTTACATGATCACCATCGTGCAATTATTGTGGGAGACCCAACTACCCATGGCAAAGGTAGTGTACAAGTAATTTTACCGATGGGACAGTATTTTAATTCTTTGTATAACAAAGATGAACTTGGAGCCGCGCGTGTAACTGTTCAAAAATGGTATTTACCTACTGGAGGATCAACTCAATTAAAGGGAGTGAAGGCAGACATAGTGTTGCCAAGTATTGAGGCTTGTTTGCCGGTTAAGGAGTCAGATCTACCACATGCGCTTAGTTGGGATTCCATACCAGCTGCTAAATTTGATTATGAGTCAAAAGCGAAGGAACATAATTATTTTGTAGATCCAAGTTTGATAGATTTCTTGCAAGGTAAAGTAAATTATAGAATGCAATTTTTGACGGAGTTTAATTTGTTGAATGAACAGATTGAACATTTTAAGCAAAATTTGGATCAAAAGGAAGTATCACTTAATCTTAAGGAACGGCGTCAAAACTCAATGAATGATTGGGAATTTAAGACCAAGATTAAGAAGCAGTTGGAAACACTAATTGCAACGGATGACTACAAATTTGAAAAGATTAGCGTATCGGAAGATGACATTGCTGAAGATGTAGGCACAAATACGAAGGATCTTCCTCATTTTGATATTCAATTACGCGAAAGTTTGCGAATAATGTGTGATTGGGTAAATAAAAATACACAAAAAGAAGCCTTGTCAAATGATGAAATTGAATCAGATTCTCCCTTAAATGATACAGTGCAACCAGTCTCTATTGAGAACAATAAGTAACCCACGAGATCTTGATGTCTTGAGTAGTTTTGAACTTTCAATTTTAGCACAAGAAATTCGCGAACGATTATTAGAGGTTATTAGTAAGAATGGTGGGCACTTAGCTTCAAATTTGGGTGTTATTGAATTAACAATTGCTTTGCATCGTGTTTTTCATTCCCCCGAAGACAAAATAATATTCGATGTTTCACATCAGTCATATGTTCATAAGTTGTTGACTGGCCGTAATGATGAAAAATTTAATATTATTCGTCAGAGTGGAGGATATTCTGGATTTTGTAGCATAAATGAAAGTATACATGACGTTTTTACTGCAGGACATGCTGGAACAGCCTTGTCAAGTGGATTAGGTATAGCAATTGCGCGTGATAAATTAGAACAAAATTTTAATGTTGTTGTTATATTAGGTGATGCTGGATTAACATGTGGTCCAACGATGGAAGCATTAAATAATATTGCTGCTAATACACGTCGCCTGATAGTAGTTTTAAACGATAACGAATATTCAATTGAGCGTAATATTGGTGCTATAGCAGCATATTTAAATAAAATTATCAAAAGTAAATTATATGAGTGTGTTTTATATAAGTTAAGTACTTTATTAAGTAAGAAAAAAATTGGTAAACACCTATGTAATGTAGGTAGAAGATTAAAA
>CBCPNC010000010.1:0-6573 GCA_965120425.1 uncultured Opitutia bacterium | reverse complement strand
GACCGATTCAATATCTGCTTCTAGTGTAGAAGTATTAAGAACATTGTTTAAAATCGCTATACCTAACGCCCACACTGCTGGACTTTCACTAGACTTTAAAAGTTCAGCAATTGTACTCCCTTGCAATCCTGACTCATTATCAAGCAAAGGATCAATCATTGAATAGGTACTTGAGGAAGCAGAAAGTGCATTCGTAGAAGTAGAATTACTAAAACTCAATACAGTATTAACACTATTGTCGCTAATATTCTCACTTCTATTTAATTCAGTCAAAACTGAATCAGAAATCAAGTCTTCTATAATAGACTCTTGTTGTATATCTGTAATGCGACTTTCCATGGTTTATTATTTGTCTTATATTCTATCTTAAATTTACTTCTTCTGATCCTCTTTTACTTCAGTTTCTTTTTCTTTTATTAAATTATCTAATTTCCCAAGGATTAATTTTGCACGTTCCGCATACTTTAATTCAACTTTATTATTCTTAAATTCCTCCTCATGAGATAAACGAATTGACTCATTGGCATACTTATATAACAACTCTGTCTTATTTAAATGAGCACAACATTCTGCTAATTGTTCAAATAAAATTGGAGTATATTTCCCAAATAAAATTGACATATTATACAGCATAAAAGCGAGATCATAATTACCCAACATAAACGCAGCAGCGGCTTGGGCATAATAACGGTCTCCACTTGGATCTAACATAGACAATATGCTAAACACATTCATAGCCTGTTCATATTTTTTATTTGCATACAGTTGTACCGCAATTGCATTTATTGCTTTCAATCCGTCCTCTGTAACATTATAGTATTTTTTAATATCAAAAGTACCGTTTAAAATTGCATCTTTTACCTTATCCAACTCCTCTTGGTGCTCTTTATTTTCAACAGTTTGATTCTCCACTTCTTCCATAATTCCTCCAATTACACGTTATCTGATATTAGAAGTTATAGTTTTAAAATATTCCCCTGTTGACTTTGCCAACTGTGAACATATCGAAATAGTAGTGTTGTAATTTTGAGTATACTGCTGCAAATTAGTAGTCGCCATTTGAGATTCTGTTGACAGCTTATCACCATACATACGTATCGCTTCTTGAGCATTAGAAATTTTTGTTAAGTTTCCCTGTTCTTCTACGTCGATATTTTGATAATCTCCGCTACCAGTACCACCTTCAGTATTATAAACATGATACCTATACCCTTGGCTGGTAAATACAGAGTAACCACAAGTATCCTTTACATAACTATCAAAATCGGAATTATCGAAATTATACGTACCCCCGCTACTGCTTATACAACAGTTATAATACGACTCATAAAGTTGATTAGCTTTCTTCAAATATTCATTATTTTTCTCAATTTCATCATTGATCTCAGCAATAGCATTTATTTGTTCGGTCATTACATCTAAAATAACATGAGATTTCTCCAAACATACTGCTAGGACATAATATGGCAAAGACAAATGGGACAGTGCTTTTTCTGAAGTTAAAACCTTATCGCCAACTTGAGCAACAGATTCACTATTTGTAACAGAATAGACATAATTCCCTTCTGAATCTTTCGTCCTGGTTATTTGAGTAATTTTATAACCAGTCCAATCAGAAGTGTTATATCGTAGAGCTAGATTAAGCAAATCAGTCCAATCTCCTTCTGCAGTAACAAGGTTAGATTTAGCATCATTAAATGCTTGTTGCGCATCCGTCACAGCACTTTCCTTACTACTAACTTCACTCTTCTTTGCTGTTTCTGTACTCTGAATTTTGTTCCTTATTGTAGATTCCGCATTCAAAACATCGCTAGAAGTAATATTACCAGTCAATCCACCATACGTCTCACATATTTCCAACACTTTACTATCTACGGCACCATTTTTAACAGCATAACACTCATTCATTTCATCAATTTTAGCATTAGCTAAAGAAATTGACTCATCTGTAGTCTCTAATAAACTAACAAAACTGCCAAACCTTTCCTTAAGAATTGTCTCATTATCTCCCTCAAGTCCATCAAGTAACTTATTCTTAATTTTCAGAACATATTCATTATTGCTTGCAGAATATTCATTACTTTTAATCTTGTCAAAAAGTGTCGTTTGAATTGTATTCCAATTACTACTACTAGCAAAGACACCATTGTTTATCGCTATAGAAAAAACATTATTAACATTTGTATCATTAGCTACATATTTTTCCCAAAAGCTATTGGAATCATTTAAGATAAACTGAGAATAAGTTGTATCTTTGTTTTTTTCAGGATCATATCCAAGTTCTTTGGCATATGTTTCTAAAGTCGTATCATCCAATCCTGTTATAATGCTTTCTACAATTTTTTTCTTATCTTCATCAGTCAAAAAACCTAAAAGATCTTTTTTAGTTATCAGTCCAGCATTTACAAAATCTTCTAACAAAGAAACAGAAATGTTTCCAGACGTGATAAGAACTTGCCCCTGATCTAATGCTCCTTCTTCAAATTCAATTCCTTCAGTATTAAGTTGCAATGCCGCAAAAGCAAACCTAATGTTTGCATGTTCAGCTGAAGTTGTATCATTTAATTTATCAATTAAGCTACTTAAGCTATTTAAATTAGATATTATACTTGAATTAAAATTATCGATGTTCGTATCGGCAGTTATGTTTGCTTGTAATGCATCAATTTGACTCAAAATTTTATCAAATTCACTAAACGAAGATAATTGAGTCTTTAATATACTCAAGTTGTTTTCTATAACTGACAAACTACCATTTTGTTTTGCATCTAACCCACTTAAAAGCTCATCCCTAAGCTCATTAAAATCATTAGAGGCACTTTTTAATTTACTAATATAATCTTCAAAGGCTTTTAATGCTTCTTGAATTTCATAAAGTTCATTTTTTGCTGTCTCCAGTGCACTCTTAGCATTAGCCAATTCCTCTTCTGCAGTTTTTACCACACTACTTAATTCGCTTAAATTGCCACTATTCTGATAAGCGTAAACTGCGTTATATATTAGTTCCAAAGCAGTTTGAGACACAGCATTAGCGCTATCCACAACGAAATAGAACGTATCCATTCCATCTAAGTCATAAAACATATTCGATAAATAACGTTCAAAATCACTAACATCAAAATCACCTAAAGAAACTGTCATTTTCTACCCCCAATTATTTTATTTTTTAATCCCAATTTATACCCGTACTTTTCGCACCACTTTTTTGCTACGACTCTTTTCAATATCTTCTTTCGATACACCGCTTGCTTTCAATTGCATACTACGAGATTTTCGCGCTTTTTTGGCATCATTTATACGATTAATACCAAATCCATAAAATTCTGCTTCTTTTAGAGCATCTTGATGAGCCCTTTCCTTCCACTCTGACATATTAGGAAATACTTCTGGTGCAATTCTTTCAAGCAACAAAAATGGATTATTCCCATCATAATTTTCTAAGTCAATCCCACATTGCTTCCAAACTTCCTTATCACGACGCATCAGCAATTCAATATCATTTATAGTATCCTTACTAGCTTTTACAGTAGCGCCCATTCTCTGAAAATATTCTTCATTTTTTTTCTTATTTTCTGCTATTTGTTTCTGAATTTCTTCAAATATTTCCCTACTCCCTCTCATTGCCATAACATCCCTTGAATTAATCTTAAATAAGAATTGTATTTTTTTAAAAAAAATGTCAAAAATATTTATAAAAAATCTTTCACCTGGGAGAAATGCACTTTAACCTAAATAAAACTTCTATCGCGGAAGTGAAATTTTGCCAAGAGGCTGAATCGTGATTTCTTCCGTTAATTCCTGGTGTGATAAAACAGGCAACTCATACAACTCAAGCTCAATGAGCTTCCTAACATATCTACGAATATCCATGCTAGTTAACAACACTGGGCGATTAGTCTCATGAGTAAAATCACCCACCTCTTCTTTAATAGCACTAACAATTTTTTTGGCTATTTCCGGCTCAAGAGCAAGATAACTTCCGGCAGATGTTTGCCGAATAGCTTTTCTCACAGTATCCTCCACAGCAGGATCTAATAAATAAACTGCCAATATATTTTGCCCACCACTATACTTGTAACTAATGTATCGTCTGAGTGTAGTTCTAACATAATCGGTAAGCAAGATAGGTTCCTTTTCTTTTTGTCCCCACTCTATCAAACACTGCATAATAAGACGTAAATTTCTAATAGAAATTTCCTCTTGAACCAAGCGTTGTAATACCTCTGAAATTTTTTGGACAGGAAGTACTCTTTGAACTTCACGTACCAATTCTGGGAATAATTTTTCCATATTTTCTAACAAGAAACGAGTTTCTTGAAGTCCTAAGAATTCGGAAGCATACTTTTTTAATATAAATGATAAATGGTATGTAAAAATCTGCGGAGTCTTCATATATTGAATATTAGCACGATCCAATTGCGGAATTAAAGACTCACTTACCCACAAAGCAGGCATATTTGGTAAAAATGGTTTTTCTTCAGTATATTGAATATTTAATATCCCCAAACTATCCTTAGATTCGCGAACAAGTACATGCCCAGATAATATTTTACCTTGTGAAACCGGCACTTCTTGTAACAATATTTGATACATTCCATCTATCAAATTTTCATTAAACCGTAAATGTATACCCGGGAATGGTACCCCTAAATCGTAATACAAAGCTTGACGAACTTGAATTAATTGGTCATTCAATACATCTGGCTCCACAGATTGTTCAATTGCAGTAGCGACATCAAGCATAAGAGGTACTGTAACTGAAAAATCACCTTCATCCGCTTTCGTCGACGCAGGAGCAGCATCTGAAGGTAATCCACCTGCTTTTGTAGCACGACTAATACTACCACTAGATCCCTTAGTAGATGCTTTTAAGACCTTTTTACCTAATATCAAAAATGCACCACCTAACAAAAAAAACATAATCTTTGGGAATCCTGGTATCAATGCCAATAATATTGCCATCATACCACCTAGCATCATAGCTTTAGGCTGTGCAAATACTTGATTACAAATATCCGATCCAAGAGCAGTTGATTCATCTGAAGCAACACGTGTAACGATAACACCTGCCGTAATAGAGATCAACAACGCCGGTATTTGCGAAACTAATCCATCTCCAATCGTCAAGATAGAATAAACCTTTAATGCCTTATCGACTGTCATTCCTTTTTGAACGACACCAATGATTAAACCAGCAACAATGTTAATTGTTGTAATAATCAAACTAGCAATAGCGTCACCCTTAACAAATTTCATAGCTCCATCAAGGGAACCATATAATTGATTTTCTTTTCCTAATTCATCACGTTTTACTTTAGCTTGATCATTATCCAGTACACCAGCGCGAACATCAGCATCGATACTCATCTGCTTACCAGGCATAGCATCAAGTGTAAATCGAGCAGATACTTCAGCTACACGTTCAGCACCCTTAGTTATCACTAAAAACTGAACAATTAATAAAATTAAAAATATAACAGCGCCAACAACAAAATTTCCAGCTACAACGAAATTTCCGAAAGTATATATAATATCACCTGCATCTGCATGTATCAATATTAGTCGCGTAGTAGAAATGTTTAAGGCTAATCGAAATAATGTAGTAAATAATAAAACACTTGGAAATGTAGAAAACGCCAACGTACGTGGAATATACAATGCCATCATCAATAATACGACAGATAATGTAAGATTTAAGCTTAATAAACAATCCAATACGTGAGGAGAGATTGGTAGGATCATTAACCCCACAATCATAACGACTAAAAATGCAAATGCGACATCGTTAAAACGCGATAACCGCATAACCCCACCGATCTGTGAATTACCTGCCATATAATCAAAAAATATTTTTTATAAAATTATTCATTATCAATATTAGTACTACCGTAAGCCACTTCCCGTGCCCTAATATCCTGTTCCTCAATCCCCAGGTAATGAATTAATGCTTCACGTGAATCACGATCATACCCTAAGCCCCATAACACATGGCTTTTTAACAAAAAAAATAACTTCTCTTGATTACGAGAAAACTCAACATCATCCAATTTTTCAATATATCTAATAGCTTCGCTTGGACGGCCAGTGATATATAATGCAAAAATGAGGTTCAATAATATTTCGATATCATCTTCAAAAAATTCGTACAAACCACGATAAAGTATCAAGGCTTCATCATACTTACAATACCGAACATACAAGTAAGCTAACACTAATAAAAACTCTTTTTGACTATTATCCACTGTATTTTTTTAAAAGAGTATTCCACAAAAAAATAAAATCAACACAAATTATCCCATTAATAACATGTGCCGATATTGATCAAGCAATTCACATTTTTCTTCTTCTGACATTAATAATTCATAAATCTCAGAATATAAATCTTGATTAAGATCATCTTCATCATCTAGTTTAAATAAATCCGCAACTTGCCTAATTTTCACCCTAAAATGCTGAGGGGTTATGATACTTCTATCTGTAATCATCGGACGCATTAATTTTATCATAGAATTGCTCAACGTTTTTATTTGCAAAACTTTTTTCAGTTTCTCTTCTATTCTTCCCTCCCCGGGA
>CBCPNC010000009.1:0-9984 GCA_965120425.1 uncultured Opitutia bacterium | reverse complement strand
CTTCACTTGCTGAACAATCACCCCCTATAACAATAATTTTTTTAGGGCTCTTTTTATTTAAAATTTTCAATATTTCCTGCTTTTGTTTCAGCAAAACATCTCCGTAATCAACACCACCAACGGTTCTAATGTCATCTGTAAAATTTGTACTGACAGCAACTTCTACTGATTCAATATTGTCATTTTCAGGCACTATAACCGATAATAATTTTGAACCGTAATAATAATCAGGATTAATTCCGCCCTGCCAAACAGGGTATATTAATTTTATTGTTCCCATACCGCTAACCTCTTTTGTGTCTTCACTTGTAATAATAAGAGATAAATTTGCCACTGTTAATAGTTTTTTCAACAATGAAAAACTGCAGCACAACAACGGACAAGATTTGTTCTAAAACTAGAAAATTCTCATAAAAACAGAAATACTAACTTGTTTAGGTGTTAAATGGTAAAAAGTATGAGCGAAAGAGGATATGAAATGTACAAATTTTATTGCACACAAAAATGAGGACCGATGATCAAAAAAAATATTTATTTGTTTCATAAATTTTCTTACCATAAGCACACTTATGGCAAAAACTAAAGATGACAACTGGGATAAAACATTCCCAAAATCAGAAAAAGTCAATGTTCAAAAAGTAACTTTTAGAAATCGCTACGGGATTGAACTTGTAGGTGATTTGTACATACCCCAAAATACAGTAGGCAAAATAGCGGCAATTGCTGTTTCAGGGCCATTCGGTGCTGTAAAAGAACAAGTCTCAGGAAGACATGCTCAAACAATGGCAGAACGTGGGTTTATAACTCTTGCATTTGACCCGAGTTATACAGGTGAAAGCAGGGGAACACCAAGAAACATTGCGAGTCCAGAAATAAATACGGAAGATTTTTCAGCAGCAGTCGATTTTCTATCTAATCAAGAAAACATCGATGCAAACAAAATCGGCATAATAGGCATTTGTGGTTTCGGTGGATTTGCTCTGAATGCAGCAGCAATCGACACAAGAATTAAAGCAACTGTGACAATTACAATGTACGATATGACAAGAGTCACAGCCAAAGGATATAACGATTCTATGGATGAGCAGGCACGGTATGAACTTAAACAATCTTTAAACAATCAAAGATCAGAGGATTTTAAAAACGGCACATTTAAAAAAGGTGATAGTATGCCCAAAACCGCGACAGACAGTATGCCGCAATTTTTAAAAGATTACATCGGTTATTACCAGGATCAAACAAGAGGTTTTCACCCTCGTTCTATCGGTTCAAACGGCGCTTGGAATATGACATCATCTTTGTCTTTAATAAATATGCCAATCTTAGCATACAGCAATGAAATTAGAACTCCTGTTTTAATGATCCATGGTGAAGACGCACACAGTAAATATTTTAGTGAAGATGCATTCAAGAAACTAAAAGGCAACAATAAAGAATTATATATCGTTAAAGGTGCTAATCACGTTGACTTATACGACAACTTAGAAAAAATACCGTTCAAAAAAATTGAAACTTTCTTTAATCAAAATTTAAAGGAAGCTAAATAATTCAGAAAACGTTCAACTTGGATGTGGTAATGACACTTGTAAGCTTCGATATCGCACTTGCCACCACAAACTTAAGGGAATAAAACTATGAAAAAAATAACTCAAACAGCAGGCAGAGACGTTTTAGGTAAATTCGCTCCTGAGTTTGCCCATTTTAATGATGATATTTTATTTGGTGAAAATTGGAACAATCACGACATTGATACAAAAACTCACTCAATCATAACAGTTGTAGCTCTTATATCTCAAGGCATTACAAACAGTTCTTTAAAATATCACCTACAAAATGCTAAAAATCACGGGGTAATAAAATCTGAAATCGCAGCGATTATAACAAATACAGCTTTTTACGCCGGCTGACCAAGTGCTTGGGCTGCATTTGATCTCGCCAAAGAAATATGGACAACAGTAAATGAACAAAAAGATTTTCAAATCACGAAAGAGGATTTATGAAAACTCAATCTTGTTCCCGATTGGGCTTGAAAATACAGCTTATAATAAATACTTTATAGGGCAAAGCTATATTGCACCAATTTCCAAAAGTCAGGTAAATATATAAAAAATGTAACATTTGAACCTAAATGTAGAAACAACTGGCATATTCATCAGGCGAAATCAGGCGGAGGGCAGCTGTTAATTGTAATTGGCGGTCGAGGATATTATCAAGAATGGGGGAACCCCGCTAAAAAACTTATTCCAGGTGATATAGTAAATATTCCGGCAGGTATTAAACACTGGCATGGCGCAACACATGACAGTTGGTTTTCTCACCCCGCTATCGAAGTTAATGGAGTTGAAACATCTAATGAATGGCTAGAGCCTGTATTAGATGAACAGTACAACAAATTAAAATAGCAAAGTAATACAATATATCGTAAGTTTTTTTAACACTATTGGTGTACTTTTTACTTCCCGTAACAAAAAAAAATTTTTGAACCTGCGAAAGCATTAAACAAATCAAAACACAGATAAAAAAACAAAAGCTTCAACAGAACAAGAAACACAAAAACTTTTCAAAAGAAAAAACAAGGGAAGAATGCTTTCATAAAAGCAGACATGAAAATTCATTCGCGAATCAGCTTATAAAATGCATAGATAAAAAATGAGATACTTTAGAAAAATTTCTAAACAGTGGCGGAGAAAGAGGGATTCGAACCCTCGAGCCCCTTTTGAGGGCCACCTTCTTAGCAGGAAGGCGCTTTAGACCGCTCAGCCATTTCTCCTTTTCTAGTAACACTTAGCGTTGTAAACAAAAATTAATACAAATCAACATTTAATTAAAATTTCATTGAATAAAATTCCGCTTTAAATAAAATAATCTTCCGATATGGTACACCCGATTTCAGAATTTAATCAAACCCCAAAGACTCCGTCAGAACAACCCGATATAAAAAACGTAGAACATCCTTCAAATCTCATACAACAAAAACCAAATGAATTGGTATTGCAACGTTTGCTCAAAGATAGGCGAGCTTCAACACAAAAAAATTCTTCTTTAAAAGAAAAAAATATTCAATCGTTCGTCAAAAAATTGAAATCTATTTGTAAAAATAAACAACTAAAATTTACACAATCCAAAGGACAAATAACAATAGATGGGAAGGCAACAATAAAATTTACTAAAGTGGGAGATGAAACTTATTTGGCACTTTCATATTTAAGTAAAGATAAAGATAAAGCATTTGAAATATTAAACAATGTACTAAGTGTACTAGAAGGCTATGAAAGAAATAACGAAGAAGATGGAGCTGAATTTATAACATATGAGGGCGAGAAAATAATTTTACCGCAAAAAACGGTAATAACGATAGAAAACGACTTTCCAACTTTAAACTCCGACCTAAACTACAATGTTACACCAGAACAAGAAATAAACAATATTCAAAAATTAATTTCTAAGAAGAACGATGATAATGTTGCTACTACTAGAACTCAAGCGATAGAACTTACGGCATTAACAGCGATAAATGAAGACACTTTTTCTACACCACTTGACAATAGAGAGCAAAGAATAAGTTTCTTAGAAAGGCTGAAGAGCATTGTTGGATGTGAAACACAATTAAAAAACACATTACTTATTCAAGATATCGATAATAAAATAAAAGATTTAAACAATTTTTCTTATAGCAAAGAAGCTTTTAAACACGTAATAAATTTATACAAAGACGCAATTAACAGAAACCCTGATAAGAAACAATCAAATACCACTATTCAACAATTAAATAATCTAATTGCAACGTATAATAAAGAATCTCGTGATAGGTTTATTGAACTATCTAAACAGGTGAAAAAAATATATAAAAATGCAATAAACTCTGATAAAAATGCAAAACAAAAAATAGTAGAATCTTTGAACTGTTGCTCAAATACATGGAAAACTCATAAAAATAATTTCACTTATAAAAGTAATGACGGAATAAAAATGAGTAAAATAACTAGTACAATTACGCCTGCTTGCGAAATGAATATATTTGATTATTTTCATGAAAATGGGGAAAGAGGAATATCATCAAATGATAGAAAATCTGAACATTTATTAAATGCTTGGGGAACAGAATTGAAAAGTTCAGATAAAATACTTTTTAAAGGCATAAGGCATGGATGTACATCTGGGAAAGAATCACGAACTAACGAAATGATTCAAATGGCACTGTATCAACAATTAAAGGAGCAACGGAAACAACAGGAACAAGGTGAACAGCAAGGACAACAAGCACAAGGCTCAACTTTAAATGATTTAAAAAACGATAAGGTTATAGAATTGAACCTTTCTTCAACTCAACTACTTACACACACTAATATCGCAGGAGATAAAGATATTGGATTAAAACAAATTGAAACACTCAAAAAATATTCAACGCAACAAAAGGAAAATAGTGAATCAAATGAAGCTATAGATTTTACGTTGCATCTACCTAATAATCAAACAAAGAACGTAAAATTAAAGTTAAATTTACTAACTTTTAATTTTGGAGTAAATTTGCAGACTAGATGGAATTTAGGGCGATCTAAAGAAGAAGATGCCATAAATTTAGAAAATCTACAAAAGCTACTCGGTAAAGAGTTTTTGGGAAATAAGAGTAATCCTATTCCAGCAGGAATATTAAAAAATAAACTCGATAAAATCGATAGTGAAATTAATAATCCAAGTGACGATAAAAATAAAAAGGCAGAACTAGAAAAGGAAAAGGAAATCTTGATAGAATTAGCTACTCAAATAAGAGAACTATGGAACTCAGGAAAATATCGTGCTGCAGATAAAAATCCATATGCTATGCCAGCTAGAATTGCTTTATTAACATACAAATTAGGATATGTATCTTCTTTTAATTGTAAAAGCGGGAAAGATAGAACTGGAGTATTAGATGCTGAAATAAAAAATTTAGCAGCATATATCGAAATCAACGGGGAAGTATCTGGTTATATAAAAGAACCAACACAAGTAGATAAAGAAAATTTAAGTAATATGCATTCAAATTGTGGTTCGAAAGAAGTATTGATTGCTTGTACAGGTGTAATGGGATCGAAAATTCCATTTATGCCTAATTTCTATGGGCGATTTTCAGATGAATATAAAAAAGAATTCTTAGGGATTACTAACGACTTTGGGATATAACAACTTTGAAATAGCTTAAAAAATTAAAATTGCAATGTAGGTATCGACATAAAAACTTTTTTTAAAATATCGGCACGTTTAATATCACATTCAACATCATTTGAATCCGAATCTAATAACACTTTAATATGCGACTGTTGAATGGAAGTCATAAGATTATCAATATGAAAACGATAATCACTCTCTAAATACCCAAGATCAATAGCGAGTCGAATGTTTGATAAATGATTAATCGCTTCATTTTCTCCCATAATATAGCTATTAGCTAATAATCCAAATGATCGCCCTATAGCGTCCCTTAATAATGTATAACGATTTTTAAGTAAAAATTTTCGTGCAATTTCTTCATTTTCAATAACAGACATAATTATTTGATGTAGTCTGGAAAGAATATCAACTTCTGAGAGACCAAGGGTATGTTGATTGGAAACTTGGAAAATACTACCTAAAGAATTGGAACCCTCCCCATAAATGCCACGAACAACAAACCCAAGTTTTTGTATGGCAGAAATGGCAGAAAATATTTGGCCACTCAGTGTAAGGCCAGGTAGATGCATCATGACCGAACCACGCATACCGGTTCCAACATTCGTTGGACACGATGTTAGAAATCCATAAACTTCATCATATGCAATATCTACAGAGGAAGAAACATAATCATCAATTTCACTAATAGTCATCCATAGGTTTTTAAAATCTAGATCTCTACTAAACACTTGCAATCGAAGATGATCTTCTTCGTTCACCATTATTACAATGGAATTGCTATTTGATACCAATAAAAAACTATTTTTATCAGATTTTATTAACTCCACACTGCATAAATGAGACTCTACAAGAGAAAATTTCTCTCTAGACTTTAATTTACTGATTTCAAAAATTTTTGGATCTTTTAAAAGTTTACACCCAACTAAAATATTTTTGCATATATTTGCAACTTCCGTAAGATCATTAACATCGGCATAATACGGAAATCTATAACTTTTAAAATTACGAGCTAATCGTATACGAGAACTTATAACAATAGGCATCGATGGCCTAATAGTTGAATCTGAGAAAATAATATCTTTAATTTCACCCATATATTTTTTATTTTTTCAATTTTTGGATTTCATCACGTATTCTAGCAGCATCTTCATATCTCTCATCAGAAATCGCACGAGATAATTCGATCTGCAATTCATGTAATTTACTCTTGCTACTCGTCTTTTTTATCTTTTTTACATGAATGGCAGCAGTTTTATTTTCTTCTGTAATATTCTCAGAATGTTGATTAATTATCTTTTTACCAACATGATACTTCCCCTTTTGAGAGCTTTCAATTAATTTATCAACTATTAGCTTCAAATCCTTGTAACAATTTGAACACCCTAATCTACCAGTCTCCTTAAATGTTACAGGAGTACATCCACAAGACGAACAAATTATACCGGATAGCGCAGAAATATTTTGTTTAATATCACTAAACAGTGCTTCTCCTAACGCTGCTAACATCGCCAATGGAGTACCTTGTCCTTCAAGAATACCATTTTTTGCAGCACACTCATCACATAAATCAACGTTTTTCATTTCATTATTTATGATTTGAGTAAAGTGTAATGTAGCAGGCTTGCCACACATATGACATTTTTTCATATACTACCTTCTTTTAAGAATCTTTCTACCGATAATGCTGCCATACATCCCATTCCTGCCGCAGTAATTGCTTGACGAAATAAGTGATCACAACAATCACCAGCAGTAAAAACACCAGGTATATCAGTCCCAACCAAACTCCCACTTTTACTTTTAATATAACCTTTCTCATCAACAAGTGATTCTGAATAAAAAGGTACTGTATTAGGAATGTGTCCAATAGCCAAAAATACTCCATCACAAGTAATTTCACTTATTACTTGCGAATGCACATTTTGAAATTTTATACCCTGAACCTTTTTATCACCAAAAATTTCTAATAAAACAGAATTCCACAAGATATTAATCTTAGCATTATTTAATACACGTTCTGACATTATTTTTGATGCACGAAGCTCATTTCTTCTGTGTAGAATAAAAACTTTTTCGCAAAAATTTGTTAAAAATATAGCTTCCTCACACGCTGAATCTCCACCACCAATAACAACCACCGTTTTTCCGCGAAAAAATGGAGCATCACATGTAGCACATGTACTTACACCTCCGCCACCTAAAAATTTTTGTTCCCCAGGAACATTCATCATTCTTGGAGTTGCACCAGTAGCAATTATTACAGATTTAGAGTAAATATTAGCGTGTTCACAACGAATTTCCTTAATTTCATTCGAAAAATCAACAGACTTTACATTTTCTGACAAAAATTTCGTCCCGAATCGTGCAGCTTGCTTACGCATACGCTCTACTAAATCATATCCATGGATTCCCTGCTCAAATCCTGGAAAATTTTCAATCTCACTAGTAGTTGTTAATTGTCCACCTGGCTGCACACCTTCTATTACTAATGGCAACAACTCTCCACGTGCACAGTATATTGCTGCTGTCAGCCCAGCACACCCACTTCCAATTATTACAACATTTTCGATATCTTTCATTTATACCATAAGATAAAAACCCGGAAGCTAAAAGAAAGTAAATAAATATCACTTAAAATGTTTTTTATAGTCCAACTTTTGTTCAACAAATGACGACACCATTGCAATGTTGTCATCAATTGAACGCGATGAAGTCCATATGTGAATTGCCCCTTGCGGCTGTACCATTGGATAAAATCTCCGAGAAAAATCTATGCTATCACGCCTAACTGGATTATCAATCTCCTTTTCGACATTTTTTCGGAAATCTAACTTAGCATCTACTGTCGCAGAAAACCAAAATTTAAGATCAGCATTTGGAAAAAGGTACATACCACATGTGCGACCTTCAGCAATTATTCCATCAAATTTTTGAAAATCTTTCAAATTAACAACTGATTGAGCATATTTTATACAACAATCACTAATTGATTTAAAAAGCGAAGTATATTCTGCTACATTAGCATTAATCTTTTCTGACCGCAATTCTTCATGGCTTAAATGTATGCCGTTTATAGTAAACTTCACAACACGTCCTTCAAGAAATATTTCAAATTTCGACTTATTTAAAAACTCATCAACTTTTTCTTCATTACTCATAATTGGAGATATCCCTTCTTGTAAAAGTGCATATGTAATAGTTCGAAACATTGCACCAGTTTCTAAATAAACCAGATTAAATCGTTCAGCGATTGCTCGTGAAATGGGAGACTTCTTAGTTGCTGATCCACCATCAACAGTAATGTAAATTTTATCATTTTTAGCAGGTTGCTCTGCACATATCAAAAAGTTACTACATATAATATAACTTATAAACGCAATACAAGAGATCTTCGAAAAAGTTTTCATATCCATAGGCAACAATTTGTATATCAAATTTTAAATTAAATACAATTTTTTTAACATTTTTTACTAAAATTTATTGATTAATTACTTACTAATTAATCAATTTTAAGTTGTAATATTAGTAATGTTTTATTAATATCCTTGTCTGATAATGGTGGAATTTTCCGAAATTTTATATCTAGCAAACTCGATAAAGAACAGGATATCGACGTTACACAAATTTTTAGATGTAGATGAAACACAATCCAAGATACAATCTCTTGAAGAGGAAATGGCAGATCAAAAATTTTGGGATAATCACGATAAAGCTCATCAAACAATCACAGAACTTAATTTACTTAAGAAAAAAATAAATGGCATACTAAGCGTCGATAACAAATTGGTTGATTTAGATATCGCCATAGAAATTTTGACCAATGATAAAGAAAATGTTGGATACATTTCGGAAACACTGAAAATTATTGAACAATTAACAAAATTAATCGATGAACAAGAAATGGCATCTTACCTCAGTGGACCACATGATGAATGCAATGCATTTCTGAGTATACACGCTGGCGCTGGAGGAACAGAATCTTGCGATTGGGCAGATATGTTATTGAGGATGTATATTCGTTGGACAGAGCGTAAAGGATTTAAATGTGACATTCAGGAGATTCAAGCAGGTGAAGAAGCAGGAATTAGTAGTGCTACAATAAGAATAGAAGGTGAATATGCATATGGATATTTAAAGTCTGAACGTGGAGTACATCGCTTAGTTAGAATAAGTCCATTTGATTCTAATAAACGCCGGCATACTTCTTTCTGTTCCGTTGATGTAATAGCTGAAATAGAAGATAACGACTCTATAAAAATAGATGACGACGAAATAAGGATTGATACTTATAGATCTAGTGGTAAAGGTGGTCAACACGTTAATAAAACAGAATCTGCAATACGTATCACACATATACCAACAGGTATAGTAGTAACCTGCCAAAACGAAAGGTCACAGTATAAAAACAAAGAATCTGCGATGCGCAGTTTACGTTCACGCCTGTTTGAGCGTATGGAAGATGAAAAACGTTCAGCGTTAGAAAAATTTTATGGACCAAAAGGAGAAATCGGTTGGGGGAACCAAATTAGAAGTTATGTTATGCAACCTTATCAAATGGTCAAAGACTTGCGCACTAATGAAGAAACTGGAAATGTACAGGCCGTACTTGATGGCGATATAGACAATTTTATACACACATATCTAAAATCTGGATGTCCGAAAAACCGGAAATCCGGCATAGAAAATTAAAAAATATTATCAAAAAGAAATTATTATTATGGCAGTAATTCCTGTTGTATTTGCTACAGATAACAATTATGCTTTGTATACATATGTAGCTATGTTATCTGCCCTAGAAAACAAAAATAAATCAACAATTTACAAATTTTACTT
>CBCPNC010000008.1:0-2599 GCA_965120425.1 uncultured Opitutia bacterium | reverse complement strand
GGTAATATCGGTGATAAAACATGAACTACAGCAGTAACTAATGCCCCATTTCTTTTTTGAAAACCTCCCAGTAAATTGGTAGTTATTGCATTATTAGTATTCACATAATAAACCGTTGCTTGTTGATGTGCACAATATTTCACAATAACTTTGTGCGATTCTACCGGCAATGTATCATTTATGAATAATTTCCCATTTTTTTTAACAATCCCTACTTTTTCATAAGCAATTTCTTCAAAAGAATTTCCTAAAATTTCTTCATGATCAAGAGCAATACTAGTGATAACACAAGCATTAGCATCAACAATATTAGTACTATCAAACCTTCCACCAATACCACATTCTAAAATAATAATATCTACTTGCTTTTCTTGAAAATATTTTAACGCAATAAGCGTAAGATATTGAAAAAATGACAATTGCATCCCATAAGAAGAAGATATTCTAGTAACCTCGGAATATAATCTACAAAGGTCTTCAATAGAAATGTACGACCTATTAATTTGAATACGTTCACGAATATCGATCAAATGTGGAGAAGTAAATAAACCAACGCAATATCCACTTGCACGATAAACTGATTCTAACATTGCACACACTGAACCCTTCCCATTCGTACCAGTTACATGAATAATCTTTATATTATCGCTAATATTGACATTTTTTTTTGCAAAACTTCTAAACTGCAGAAACGAGCAACTATTACGCTTACCACGTAAGCTATACAAGTGATCAATTATACGATTATACTCACTTATCTGCATCAGCAATTTTATCTTCCATTGGAAAGGTTTTGTCGACTACAGCGATAGCACCATTAGATATCCATTCCCATGCTTCTTCACGAAACGAATAATGAAAATATTTTACATTTTCTCCAAGAGCCCGCCCAAATGGCCGATCTAATAATACTACTAATTGATCCTGTTTAGCATGTACTAAAAATGCAATTTTTTCAATATGAAATCCATAACGAAAAATAAAAACAATATCATCTAAAGTTGCATTTGCTGCCCAACCTTCAAAATTATCAAGTTCGATTAACAAACGTATTTTTTTATATTTTTTTATAAATTTTGCTAGAAATGGAACAATTTCCGAGTAATCGGAATGCGTCAATTTTCCAGATAATGTCATAATAATAACATTCCCTGATGATAATTTTCGAATGTGGTGCATAAAACAATTATTTTCATATAATATTACAAAAAATTTTCACAAAACAAAAAAATTTCCTTATACACTTAGAATTTTTAATTGTAAAAAAATATTAAACATATCATACTATGGCATATGGACTGGTTTAGAAATCTATTTTCTTCAAACAAAGTATCTGAAAAAATGGAACTGGAAGATTTAGACAGCAATACTTCACAATGCAATATTAATAGTTTAGATAATCAAGGCACGTTACAATCAAATAATTCGCACCAAACATCGGAACACATATTAGGGACTAGAAAAGCATCAACGTCTTTACAGCCATCACTATTGACTAAACTTCGAAATTATTTCTCAGAAATCGATCGCCCTCATGAAGTAATTTTAGGAACGATAGAATTAGCTGCTTTAATAACCGCTGTAGTTGGATCAATAATATCCTGTACAATAGTAGTAATGGCAGCGGCAATAATTTTAATCGGAATTGCTTGTTTAAGCCAAATAATAAACTACATCGCACCAAACCATTAAATGGCTTAATTTTAAAATAAGGCCTTACAACCTGAGTAAATTGCCCATAACCCAAAACTTGCTATTATCGCAGCAGAAAAGTAACGTACATTTTTTAAAAAACTTTTTGGTAGTTTTCCACGAACAATCGTAATCAACGTTCCTAAAATTGCCCACCAAGGTTAAAGCACCACAAAATATCCCACAAACTATCGATAAAATACTAATAATTGAACAACATCCAACATTGCCAATGCTAGCAAATACACCGATATAGCTAATAATCGTAAGTGGATTCATCAGTGTTAATAAAACAACCTCTGATAAAATCTTACAAAAATCCTTATGTCTAAGTGCTTGTAGTTCATCAATAGATGGCACAGGATGATGTTCCTCTTTGTACGCAATACCAAGTAGTAACAGCCCACCTAATAGTTTTATATGCCCAGCATGATTTAATAGAAAACTAGATAATGCAGTTAATCCAGTTGCAGCAACTAAACCATACAACGAATCAGCCAGTGCTGCTCCAATTCCAACTGCAAACGTTCCCATTAATCCAAGTTCTAGTGTTTTTCGTATACATAAGACTCCAATTGGCCCAACTGGTGCTGCAATCGCAAACCCAATCAACCATGCTTTCAAAAACACTAATAACATTACCATCATATTGTATATTTTCAGTATAAAAAACGTCAAAACGTACAGTTTAACAAGAAATTTTAATACCTAAATTAAAAGATTAATGCAAATAAGTTTTAATATCAACCGCTAAATTAAAAGCTAGCCAAATTAAAGTTCAAATTACCAGAAAAGATTATAAAATATATTTTTATAAAAAATTTTACAAAATTAACACTTGATTCTGCCAATTGAAGTAATCGTCTAATAATTTCGTTATATTATCACTGCAATCGCATTATTCTTA
>CBCPNC010000007.1:0-5616 GCA_965120425.1 uncultured Opitutia bacterium | reverse complement strand
TAATTCTTTCAATAATGTAGTTTTATCTGCTGTTGATTTATCGAGAATATTATTTTCTTGAAAAAAATATTCTAGTCCATCTTCCTGTAATTTTTCGAAACTAAAAAAACGATTAAACTTATTTTTACGTATAAATGATAGCGCTGCATTAATGGCGATTCGATAGATCCATGTGTAGAATGTTGATTTACCATGAAATTTATCGATTGCTTGAAAAGCTTTAATAAATACATCTTGGGTGATATCTAATGCATCTTCTTTATTAGCGATTAAATTGTAAACTACAGAATATAATCTTTCACGATATTTTTTTACCAATGTATTAAATGCGTTAATATCGTGATCGCGGACACGATTAACAAGGAGGATGTCTTCATCATTGACAACCGAAGTTCCGATGTTGCTTTTCGCACTGCTTATGTCATTTGTAACATCCACTGTTTATAACATACTATTTTATTTGCGATGAATCAAGCATAGAGTATAAACATTATATGAACATACCACTAAGTGTTGCCATTATTGCTTCTAATGAAGAGGATAATATTGGACGATGTTTACAATCTGTATTACCAATTGCTTCTGAAATCATCGTTGTGATCAATGATTCCACTGATAATACATGTGAAATTGCAAGGTCATTTGGAGCAAAGGTATACTTTCATCCTTGGGAGGGGTTTTCTGTACAAAAAAACTTTGCACTTAGTATGTCTAATCACAAATGGATCTTATGCTTAGATGCCGATGAAGAATTAGATGATGTATTGTGTTACTCTATTAAGAATTTTATACAAGATAGTGATCACGAATATTCTGGGGCATATTTTTCTCGACGTACATTTTTTATGAACCGTTGGATTAAATATGGCGATTGGTCACCCGATTACATTATCCGTGTTGTGAGAAAAGGATATGGTCAATGGTCAAATAATAATGTTCATGAAAAACTCATAATTTCTGGAAAGGTAAAGAAATTACCTGGTTATTTGCGGCATTATTCATATCGTTCTATTTCACAATACATTTATAAAAATTTAAGATATGCTGAACTATGTGCAATGGAAGGTGGCAATACAATAAACCATATCAAAGCTGTAAGCCATGCTTTATGGAAATTTTTTCGTGGATATGTGATTAAATTAGGATTTTTGGATGGTTATCCTGGTTTGTACATCGCTTTAATGCAAAGTTTTTGTACGTTGTACAAATATTCGATTAATATGAACAATCAGCATGATTGTAATTAATATTTTTTACATAAAACATTTTTTTGTTAAAAATTATAAAATTACTTGACTATTTATGTGTTACTTACATGCTCTTAATTAAGTAGTCATCAATTTAACCGATGACTTTCCTGAAAAAAACTAAATTGGAGAAAAATTATGAAAAAATTAGCTGTGATTGCTACAGGCTTGTTGAGCCTTGGTTATCTTGGAGCTTTTGAGATGCCAACTTTAGGTGTTGATACTGAAGTGAAATTCTCAAGCGAATATGCAAAACGTGGACGTAAAGAAGGAACTCAAGTATTTGTTCCTAAAGTAGAGGTAAACATGCCTATGTTTGGAAAAGGCAAAGTATATGCTGGAACCAGTGCAGCATTAGGATTAGATAGCGGAACTAGAAATGATGTAGCTCCTTATTTAGGTGCTACATATGACATCACTGATATGTTCTCTATCGATGCTGGTTATGTTCACCATTTTTATACTACCACACATATAGATGGTTTTAAGAAGGATTCAAATGAAATTTACGTCGGTGTAATGGCAGATGTGTTATTATCTCCATCATTGTACTTCTACTATGATTTTGACACTGAAGAAGTAGCTATTGAAGGACGTGTAGCGTATTCCTTTGACTTTGCGCAATTTGGTGTGAAAGGGGTTTCTTTAGATCTAGGAGCTAAGTTAGGATATGATAGCGCTGATAAACCTTTTGGTATGGATAAGGCAGGGCGTCAAGGTAGTAAAGATTATATTTACTATGGATTAAATGCAGATTTGGTTTATAGTTTCAATGAACATGCTAAAGCCCGTGCAGGGATCGCTTATGAAGGTAATGGTGCTACTGATAAATCATGGACGAATTTCTATTTTGGAGAGCATACAAATTTAGTATGGTTCAATGCTTCTGTTGATTGCTCATTCTAAATAAAAATTTAGTATATTGATCAAAAGCTGCTCGAAGAGCAGCTTTTTTTATTGGAAAAGTCAGGCAGTGGAGAGATAAGGAAATTTATAAGGGCTGGATAATGTTAAGGTCTTCATTTTGATTGCATCTTGTTTTCTGGATAGAAAAAACTAAGTAATGAAGCGTTTCGGTAACAAAAATAATAAAAAAGATCTTCTATAAATTTGTTAGAAGATCTTGTGATCAATGAATAAATAAACGTGATAAAAAAATTATATTTGAAAACGTGCAAAGCGCCCTACTTTAATATTCTCTCCAATTTTAGATATCCACTCTGTGATATAATTCTCAACGGTTTGATCCTGGTTTTTTATAAATTGCTGCTTGAGTAAGCATTGTTCAGAATACCATTTTGCAAGCTTACCTTCTACTATACGTTCGATTGCATTGGTAGGTTTGCCCTGACATTGAGACATGGCAATGTCTCGCTCACGTGATACCACTTCATCTGGTACATCATCTGGAGATATATATTGTGGAGACATAGCAGCGATATGCATACAAATATCGCGTGCTAGTCGTAAAAATTCTTCATTTTTAGCGACAAAATCTGTTTCACACTTTAATTCCAACAAAACACCAACATGAGCACCTGGATGAATATAAGATTGGATTACTCCTTCACTGGCATCACGTCCAGCTTTTTTCTCTGCAGATGCTATCCCTTTTTTCTTTAAAATGATCATTGCTTGTTCGAAATCTCCATTCGACTCAACTAATGCTTTTTTACATTCCATCATGCCGGCACCGCTACGTTGTCTCAGCCCATTTACCATGTTAGCAGTTATTTCGCTCATAACTTTTCCTATAAATTTTTAATTATTATTATCTTCTTCAAAATCTTCTAGTTCTTGAGTAATTTCTTGGGACATTTTTACTTCAGTATTATTTTGTAAAATATCATCTTTACTGATTAATTTCTTCGTAGTAGTGGTACCTTTTAATGCTCGTTCAGAAAGGCCTGCTTGCGCCCCTTCAAGTAATATCCCTAATATCAGTCGAATTGACTTTGTAGAATCATCATTGGCTATTATTGGATAATCTATTAATGTTGGATCAGAATTTGTATCGACCATAGCGATAGTTGGAATGCCCAAGCGTCTTGCTTCCGCAACTGCGATATATTCGTGTTTAGAATCCACAATAAATAACGCACCCGGTAATGAATCAATATTCATCATGCCTTCAAAATTATTGTGCATTTTATTCATTACACGCCTTATTGAGGCTGATTCTTTTTTAGGCAGTTTATCTAATTCACCACTTTCTTCCATTTTAAGGAATTTTTTATACTTGGCTAAACTATGTTCGATAGTCTGAAAATTGGTCAACGTGCCACCTAGCCACCGATTAGCACAAAATGGCATACCTATAGCTCCCGCTCCTTCCCGGATGATGTCTTGTGCTTGTTTTTTTGTACCGACGAACCAAATATCCATACCAGCAGCAGTAGTCTTATATATAAAATTCCATGCTGCGTCTATTTGGGCACATGTTTTTTCGATGTTGATAATTGTTATACCACCGCGATTATCATAAATGTATGGGCGTGTTTTCGGGTTCCAACGTTTTTGTTGATGCCCTATATGTACACCAGCTTCAAATAATTCTTTTGGCGTTGTTTTCATAATTATATTCTCCTTATTTAAGTACAAACTACCCATTTGTACCAAACCTCGGATATTATTGTTAAATTTAGTGGGGTACATCCTTCGTAGAAATTTTCTTTTTACAAGAAGAAAGTAAAAAAAATATTATTTAGTTGGTTGAATCATGATAAAACTTTTACTCTAAAAGTAATATTTTTCTTGCGAGTGATGTTCTGAAAAATTGTTTTGTTGTGCAGTGATTATTGGTATTGAAAGTTCGTGTGATGAATCTGCCATTGCGGTATTCGATCGTAAAAATGGCGTTATGTGGAATGATGTGTATTCACAAATTGATTTGTATGCTCAATATGGAGGTGTTGTTCCTGAATTAGCCATGAGGGAACATATGACAAGGTTTCCACTGTTATTAGATCGATTCATTGAACATTTTTCAGATGAAAAAATTGACTATATTGCAGTGACTTCTGAACCCGGATTACCGGGATGTTTGGCAATTGGATGGGCTATAGCAAACGCATTATCTATTATTTGGAAGAAACCGATTACAAAAATTAATCATCTACATGGGCACATATTTTCCGCATTTATTTCATTACATCAGAAACATCCTGAGAATTTCATCAATATAATTTGTGATTTTTTGCCGCATTTAAGCCTACTAGTGTCTGGTGGAAATACTTGTTTATATTTTGTTGATAAAAATGGGCGGGTTGAAGTGTTGGCGGAAACTCAAGATGATGCTGCTGGAGAAGCATTCGATAAAGGAGCAAAATTATTGGGATTTCCATACCCCGGTGGATATTTAATTGAAAAATTTGCAAGAAATGGTGATCCTAAGCGTTATTTTTTCCCACGTGCATATCATAATGTGGATGAATTAAAATTTAGTTTTTCCGGTGTAAAGACAAGTTTAAGATATTTTTTAGAGAAGAGGGATGATCTTTCATTTGAAAGAGAAAAATGTGATATATGTGCATCATATCAGGAGGCAATTATTGATGCATTGGTCGCAAAGGTTGATTTGTGTTTGAAGCAATGTAGAGTAGCTAGTGTTGGTGTATGTGGTGGTGTTGCCAATAATACTGTTTTACGAAGTCGATTATGTGCTCTATCTCAAGAGCATAATCTTCCATTTTTTGCTCCTGCAAAAGAATACACTGGTGATAATGCAGCGATGATAGCATTTGCTGCTTATATTAAAGAAGTGTTTAATTTATAAAGTTTCAGTTAAGTAAATTATAAAAAAGCTTGACGTTAATGCTGTTTCGAAATATTGCGAGCGGTAAATTAATACTTCAGCGGGTATAGTTTAGAGGTAAAACATCTGCTTCCCAAGCAGGGATCGACGGTTCAATTCCGTCTACCCGCACCATTATTGAACTCTAATTAAAAAGATTAAAAGTAGTTCCCTGTTTTCAATTACAGTATTTTTTTGTTGGTTTTTGATAATTTAGATTGATGTCCTGATGAAGCAATAGTTTTCTTACCTTGTTAGAAGGATATATAAAGCTTATCAGGTGTTATATTTTTTCAAATTTTATCAATAGATCAACGTTTGTAAATTTTTTGTGAGCCAGTTCATTTTTTGTAAATTTTTCACCCAAAAGTATTGACGTTAATTAAAGAAAAAGTTTCTTCTTATTGAAGATTTTATATGAAGTTACATATGAAATATGCCTCGAACAATTTCCAGTACTTCCGGTCAATCAACTTCCTTGTGTGAACTGTTTTTAGGTAATAAAGAAATACCTGTTCAAAAGCTAAATGAAGCTGGGGTATGGTAGTTTCAATCCATGTAGTGATATTGCATTTA
>CBCPNC010000006.1:0-4471 GCA_965120425.1 uncultured Opitutia bacterium | reverse complement strand
GTGAAAAGTAAGTAATTGAATAGCATCAGGATCCGTTTTTGTTTCAGGTAGTGGATTTTTATATGCCTCTATTAACTTTTTTTCTAGGATGTCGTATCCTAGACAATGGGAATCAATGAAATAGGAAATATTTAATATTGTATCATATTGTCTAGTAATTTCATGGTCAGAGTATATTTCTAAAGAATTTAATCGGCAAATTAGATCAAATGATTCAATTATTTTGCGTATTAAGTTTGGAATAAATAATAAATTAACTTGATCCCTTATTGTATTTAATTGCAAAATTATATCTAAACAAGAATTCTTTTGATTATTAATTATACATGAGACAATTTCATCAGATGAAATTCCAAAAATTTCTCGTAAAATTCCAGCAAGTTCATGTTTGTCAATAGGGTAGAGAATATAATGCAAAATTGCTGCAGTCCATTTTATAAGCGATGGTTTATTTTCTAAGCTTTCATTTGTCCATAATTGCAGTTTTGGAACATTTGGATATTTTTTTAACTTATTAACAATTTCTATTAACCAAGATTTACGCGGTGTAAGTATAGCAATATTAGAATATTTTTTAATATTTATACCAGGTATTAAATTAGAGCATAAGATAGTATTTAATGTTTTAATATTGTTATTAGTTTGTATTTCGCAAACTTCTCCAATTTCTGCATCTTCACGGGCTTTCGTTAAATTTTGAAATGAAAATGAATGTGTAAATAATTGATTAAAATTTTTATTAACGAAACTTACTATTTTTTTGCTACATCGCATAGTAACATTAAAGTTAAGTGGCTTTACGAGACTTAATTCCGATAGTTTTTGGTGTATAAATGTATAGAATTTTATGTCTGCTCGATTAGAATAGATTGTTTGTTTAGGGTCTCCAACCATGGAAAATGAAAAATCAACAGCCCTATTACCATTACCATCGGAGTTATTTAATATTTGGTCGTAACAGTTTTCATTGGCTAAATTCAATAAAATTTTAAATTGACTTGGGTCAGTATCTTGAGCTTCATCAAGTATAATCTGATAATGGGGAATGTTTTTTTTTCTATAAGTTTTGTCGTTTAACAACTTGAGTGTTAGATCAATTAAATCATCATATGTTAATGTATTATTAGTAATTCTAAAATTTTGGTATTTCTTGATATAGTTATTGACTAAATATTGATGCGAATTTTTTAACCATTCTAAAAGATTAGGAGCATTTTCACTTAGAAATTTGGAAAATGTTCTATTATCTGTTTGCGGCCATGGAGGGAATGGCGCATTTCGTGCGTTTTGATGCCAAATCAATATATTTTTTTGAAAATTGGAAATAGTATTTTCTCGTGTGGATGGTTTGTAATTTAAGATATTTAATGCTTCATTTTCTGGGAATGGAGTTGGCAATGTTGCATTATGAGTTTTATTTTTATTTAAACGAACATCATGTAGTATTTTTTCGATAGAAAAAAGTGAAAAAATTTCATTGTTGGTTGCATTATTAATTTCTAGTGTTTCAATAAAATTTTGCCATAATTCATCGTCATTTTCTGTTATTTCGAAATCATTTTTTATTCCATAATAAGAATTATGATTACGCAGTAATCTAGCACATAAACTATGAATAGTGCCAAAAAAAATTTTGTTAACTTTTTCAAGAGATGAGCTTGCTGTTAAATTTTGCTCAATTTTTGAAACAATATTTTCAGTAACCCGTGATTTTATTTCGTTGGCGGCTTTTTCAGTATATGTAACTGCTAAAAAATTTTGTAAGCTATTTGAATCAAGATTATTACATATAATGTTTGATATTCTATTAGTAATGGCTGTTGTTTTCCCAGTACCTGGAGAAGCGATAACGGAAAAATTACTTTTTAAATCGTTACTAAAACTATTTCGTGATTGCTGATCATCTAACATTTTACAAAAAATAACTATTAATTACGCTTACTGAATATAGTGTTGCAACTTCAGAACGAAGTATATTAGTGCCAAGCTTACATCCAATAAAATTTTGATTTTTTAAGTACATTATTTCTTTTTCTGAAAAATCTCCTTCAGGTCCGATAGCTATAATAATATTTTTAGGAGTTTTATGTAAATTTAAGCACTTTATTAGTGGAATAGAATCATTGGCAATGTATCCGAATAATGATAAAACATCGTCAGTTTCCAATGGGATATCTTGTAATTTATGGATACAGTTTACTTTTGGTAAGAAAGGATTACGTGATTGTTTGCAAGATTCAATTGTTAGTTTTTCCCAATGTTCAGTTTTAGATTTAAATTTTTGCACTATTTTAGATTCAGAATGTTCTGCCTGAAATATCCAAATGTTTTTTACTCCAAGTGCGGTAGCTTCTTTAATTAAAAAATCTGTGTTGTTATTTGTCAAACTAGCTTGTATTAATGTTATGGTTGGTGAACTGAGAGAATGTTTTATTGTGTCGGTGATTTTTATTTGTACGGCTTTTTTATTTGCAACAAGAATTTTACCTTGCCCAATTAATCCATTTCCATTTAAGACTTCTATTGTATCACCTGAATTCGCGCGTAAAACAGATGCTATATGTTTACTTTCAGCTTCATTAAGAGTGATGTTTTTTTGTCCATTAAAATTTTTACAAAAAGTTCGAAGCATAAAAATATTTATAATTGCACTTTCTATATAAAATATTTGTATGGCAATATACAAGACTTCTATCTACTATTTTATGGCAAATTTAAATGATGAAATTGAAAAAGCCTTTTCCGAGGAAAGTTTACAAGGGAAATTATACTTTTTTTTCAAAAAACATAGAAAATCCATCTATGCTTTTTTGGGGATTGTGATTTTAGTTTTATTAGTAGTGACTTGTGTAACAATTTTCTCCGAAAAACGTAGCTTAAATATAAAACGTGAATATTTGGCTTTAACTACAACAAATTCTAAGTTAGTTTTTATTAAAAAATATAGAGCTCACGCGCTTTGTGGATTGGTTTTATTAAACTTGGGAGACGATGCTTTTGAAGATAAAGATTTTAAAACTGCGCTTTTGTATTATGAACTTGCACTGAAAGCATTGAAGCATAATGAATTGTCTGTTCGTGCTGGAATTTCAGTGGCAAATTCAAAATATAAATTAGGTAATGAAAAATCTTATGAAGCAATTTTAGACAAGATATTGCACAATTCAAAATATAATATATGTTTCCGAGCCAAAGCGTTGTACGGGCTTTTGAGCCATTTTAAATCTCAGGGAAATGACATGGCAATTGCAGAATTGATGCACTTTGCTGAAAGCATAAATTTTTCTGAAAATTGGTGGAAACTATTGAGTAGTATTTCTAATTGAGATCAAATCTTGTTTTGGTTATTTATTTTTCTTGACATTTACATGCTTAGTGAAAATGAGGCTAGTTGTAAACTAAGTAAGAAAATGGAAGGAATATCAAAAATAAAAAGTAAAATGAATTTTCGAATAACATGCAAAAATAATAAAAAAGTGTATTGTTCGAAGATTGGTAAGTTAAATTTTAAAAATGAAAATTCATTGCTAAAAAATATAGGAGATATATGTTTGCTTAAAGTTGAAGCGTCATTTGATGCTATATCATCTTGTATTTCAGAGAGAGCTGCATTAGTAGAGATTTAGTAGTTTCAGTATTTAATGGTATATATGTCAGTAAAATTTTTGTCATTGATAGTAATGATTATCTGATATAAGTGTTCTATATTTGTTGGTCTTATATTAAAATTTACCTTTATTTTTTCTTTCGTTGGTAAAGTTAATGTATTGATTTTTTCAAGGTCAGCAATGTTATTAGTTTTTGTGATGATTTGAGTTACAAATGATAAAATTTTGTCTGGATGATTATCTTTAATGTAAATTTGTTGGTTACACTTTAACCCATTAAATACACTGTAAGTTAGTATGTAAGTACTTAAAGCAAATATTGCTGTTGTTATTAGTATTTCTGCTAATGTAAAACTAGGTTTACTGTTTAATTTTTTGAACATAAAGGGATAATGGGTTGATTGAATATTTTTCATGTCCAATTTGAGTGATATATTCTTTACTGAACCCTGAAGGAAATATTTTAATTTCTTCGAGTTTAGTATTTTTTGTATCATAAATTGTAATTTGAAATGGATATTTTTCTTTTGCTAGTGTATTACCGTATTTATCAAAAATTGATAAATAATTATTTTCATATTGTTTCAAAAAAATGGTTTCATTTCTATTAATTGATAACTGTCGGCCTTTGGTTAATATGTAGTATAATTGTTTTTCAGGTTGATTGTCTTTGAATTTTGCTTTTCGATTTGAAATTGAGAAACAACATAACAATGTAACTAGACTTAATATGATCAGTAATTCAATTATTGAAAACGCGTTAAGAAGAAATTTTTTCACCAATTACCTATTTTATTTTTGCTGTTTGGAGCACCTTCTGACCAAATATCATATTTATTTTTATTATGTATACCAGGATTCAT
>CBCPNC010000005.1:0-12066 GCA_965120425.1 uncultured Opitutia bacterium | reverse complement strand
TTTCTTTCCAATTCAAAAATTTTCTGATTCATTTCATGATTTTTTTCTAAAAGATCTCGAGAAGCTATCTTCTGTTTCTCTAATTCAAGCTTTTCTTTTTCTACTTCTAATTTTAAGTATTCAAGCTCTAAACGTTTATATTCATTACCCTTTTCACGCGATGATACTAAATATGGACGACATCCCTTTCTATTATAGTCATTAGCCTCCTGCACATATGCATATTGGAGTACTTTTTCAGAACTTTCACTTTCAGCAACATGGTGACCTAAAGCCCCTCCAGCTAATCCACCAACCGCACCACCTAATGCAGCACCACCCTGTTTACCAACGGCATACCCTACCCCTGCGCCCAACCCTGATCCTATAGCGGCTCCACCTAATGTTCCTTCCGTAGTACTACACCCACTGCACAAAGTAAGCCCCAGCATTAATATCGCAACAATATGGTTTTTCATTTTTATATTTTTACATACTCGCTTTTTAATTATCCTAAGTGTTTTAAAATAAAAGCAAGGAAAATCATCCTCGACAAAAAATCAACGTTCCCCATTCTCCTTTTTCAGCGTAAGATTCCAACACAGAATCCCATAAGTCAGTAAGACAATTTTTATATATCTGTTTTACAACATCCATTTCTTTTATTAATATTCCACTTAGGCATAGTAATCCTCCTGGCTTTACTGAAGACGCAATTATTTCAGCATTATCGGTTAATATACATCCGATAAAATATTGGCAAAAACTAAGTCCCCCTGTCTTCCTAATAATCCGACTCGCAAATCAGAACATACATATCCTACTCTATCTGGACTTATATTATTATTTAGAACATTTTCCTTACAAACCTTTATTGCTTGCTCATCATTGTCTATGAAAAAAGAGGACTGCAATCCAATCTTTATAGCAGATATTCCTAATATTCCAGTACCACATCCAATGTCAATGCACTTCTTTACACACAAATCCGCAGTTCTTTTGTACATTGTACAAAACATTTCTAATCCATTGACACATAAACGTGTAGTTTCATGCATCCCTGTTCCAAACGCTAAAGAAGAATCAATATACACTGGCTCCACACCTTCTCGTGGCTTAACTTCATCCTTCATCCACAACGGTATCCAATCTATATACTTAAAATTCCAAGGTTTACAGTACTTTTTATATTCATTTGCCCAATCAATATTATTTATTTCCTGGTATTTTACATCACCGATATTTGGAAACACGTTTTTAATATCTTGGAAAAATTTTTTACCAGTTTCAATGTCATCATAATAGCCACATAAAAAACACTGTCCTGTATCCATTTCAACTTCTACAGTACACTCCTGCAATATATTTTCCAACAAATAACAATTGACTGCTTGAACAATAGATTCATCAATGGCAGAAATAAATTTTATCATAAATATTCAATTAAACTTACCTTAGAAATTTCCACTAAAAATCCAAGCACTCTAACTATTTTTGATTAAAATCTATTATTAAAATCCTTGACCTGTTAGTAGTATAATGTTAGGCGAAGCTCAACAAATCATAAATTTATGACGGTTTCAAGAATAATACAAACCCTTTCAAAGCCATTAAAATCAACACCAACTCAAGTAAAACCAAAATTAAAAAAAATAAGCAATATTCGGGCAGTAATTTTTGATATTTATGGCACATTATTAATTTCAAATGTCGGTAAAAACTCCCTATCAGAATCTCCTCTTGAAAATGATGCAGCTATCCGAGAAGCCTTAAAAGTTTCTAATTTTGAAGTTTCGGAATCAGATGTTAATTTGGGTGAAATGTATGGAGAATATATAAATGTTCATTATGGCATCAGAAAGTCTGAGGGGATTACGTATCCTGAAATAAACATTTGTGATGTGTGGCAAGATTATTTGAATGAACTATTTACACAGGGAATCGTTGATGGAGATATGACAGAAAAATCTATACGGCGAGTAATATTGAACTACGAATTTCGAGTTAACCCTGTATGGCCACGCCAAGGAACTATAGAATTTTTACGAACATTACAAGACAACGACATTTATTCTGGAGTAATATCTACAGCGCAATTTTATACACCGTTAGCATTAGAAACGTTATATCAAAATAGTTTAGAAACACTTGGCTTTAAAAAACCAATCTGTATATGGTCATTTGAACATAAGCATATCAAACCTTCATCCATTTTATTTGAGACATGTATTCAAGGGTTGCATCATTTAGGAATAGACCCTGATGAAGCATTGTATATCGGCAATGATATTCACTGTGATATTATACCTGCTAACAATTTTGGATTTAAAACAGCGTTATTTGCTGGGGATGCAAAATCATACAATAATGCGTCCTCAGAAGAAGAAATTAATACTTGTAAGCCAAATATAATTTTCACAAAATTTGAGCAATTACCAAATTACATAATATAATGTCACTAAAAAGTATTTATTCTAGCTTACAATCTATAAAACGTTACGATTTTTCGTCTGTACACAAAAATATAAACAACAGTGATTTTATTTTTGAAAACGATATAAAATCTATTGAAAATTTACCAATACTAGATGGCAATCTTGGAAATTATATCTTTCATGTATTAGCTAAGAATCCCTTAAAAATTGTTTTGACTGACTATGCAACAGATAATCCTAAAGTTATACGCGCAGGTATACTCTTGGCATTATCATTATTGTTAGCAAAAAAAATAAAAAAACATATCAATGAACGACGAATAGGGATCGCCCTTCCGGCAGGGGCAGGATCACACATCGCTAATCTAGCGTTATTATTTGCTAATAAAACACCAGTTAATTTAAATTTCACCTTAGGGCGAAGTGCAATTCAATCAGCAATTGAACAAGCAGGTATAAAAACTATAATTTCTACAGATGCATTGCTGAAACGATTCCCTCAATTCCCGTGGACACAAAATGTACTAGATATTGCTAAAATAATTTCTGGTTTTAGTAAGTTTTCACTTACAAGACTATTCAGCTTATTTTGTTTATTACCCTCAAATTTTCTAGCTAAAAAGTTTAAAATTGCAACTATTGGTGGTAACAATGAAGCAACTATAATATTTTCTTCAGGGACTACTGGGAAACCTAAGGGTATTGTGTTATCTCATAAGAACTTAATAGCTAATTGCATACAGATAAAAAAACTAGGACTCATTAAGCCAACTGATAGTATACTTGCTAGTTTACCAATATTTCATAGCTTTGGGATGCTAGTAAACATGTGGTTTTGTTTATTATTTAGAATAAAAACAGCGACATGTACTAACCCATTAGAAATCAAAAAGATCGCTAATGTTATAAAAAAAGAAAATATTACCATTACATTAAGTACTCCTACTTTCTTTAAACAATATTTTAATAAAGTTTCTCCAGAATTATTAAAGTCACTACGTGTTGTAGCTGGTGGCGGAGAAAAAGTATCGATCGACTTGATAAATTCTTGGGAAAAAAGTTTTGGATCTGAAATGGTCGCTGGATATGGATTAACTGAAGCATCTCCTATCGTTTCATTAAACTTTCCTAAAGAAAGTGATCAAAACAAAAATAATAAAAAGGGATCTGTTGGAAGAGTATTACCTGGAATTGCGGTAAAATTTATTGGTCCGGAAACAGGGAAACCGATTCCACTTGGTGAAGTTGGAATATTATGCTTAAAAGGCCCAAACATTTTTAATGGTTATTTAAATGATGAATTATCTACCAAACAAATTCTACGCGATGGTTGGTTAATAACTGGTGATTTAGCCCGCTTAGATTCTGATGGATTCTTATATATTGAAGGCCGAGTATCACGGTTTTCAAAAATTGGTGGAGAAATGGTCCCTCATGTGGGACTAGAGGAAGCAATTTCTCGAATACTATCACTTACACATGAAAATGGCCCAGAAATTGCAATAATGTCACGGACGGATAAGAAGAAAGGAGAAAGTTTAATTTTACTCAGTGAAAAAGAAATCAATATGCAATTTTTGCGTGAAAAACTTTTACAAGCCGGAATTTCTCCCCTCTGGATACCTAGGGAATGTATCATTTTAGATGATATTCCAAGCCTAGCTACCGGAAAACTAGACCTAGGCACCTGTAAACAAATAATTGAATCAAAATTGTTAGAATAATACCAATTTACCTAGAGTCTGTCACTATCCAATCACCGTAATCATATTCCAGATCACTGAAATCAAATTCAAGCCCATTCAAAGGGTTCATAGTGTTCCAAACATTATTTCCAGCTTGCTGTAACTTATCTCCAACTTCTTTCGCCACGCCTTCAAGTGTTTCTGCGACAAAATCAGGTATAACTTTCTCTCCCGCATATACGCCAACAGCAGCACCTGCACCACCACCGAAAGCGCCTCCTAGTAAACCACCGAGTAGCGCTTTTACCCAATTACCATTTCCACCAGCAGTAGCTTTTTTAGCATTTTCAGCTATAGCTTCATTTATAACACGCATACGCTCGACCCTAGCATTCAATGTTTCATTATCTCCGCCTATTTTATCTAAACATTTCAGCTAATTTTTT
Source organism: uncultured Opitutia bacterium (assembly GCA_965120425.1). GTDB lineage: Bacteria > Verrucomicrobiota > Verrucomicrobiia > Opitutales > JAIRKQ01 > JAIDVZ01. Next base: position 7,521 of record CBCPNC010000005.1, on the reverse strand, counting down.
TCTATCATTTTGAGCTGCCATTAAACCACTTTGTACATTTGCTAACAAAGTTTCCTGTTGTATAACAAGCTCAGATAAATCTGAATTATTACTTTCAGCACTGCTTAATTTTTTCTTTAACTCTTCCAATTCAGTTAATATTTTAGACTTTTGTGCTTCTAAGTTTCTTACTTCAGTGTTTTTGGCTTCTAAGTTTTTTTTAGTTGTATTGATTTTCGAAGAAAGTTTTTGCATTTTCTTAGTAACTGCATTATTCAAAGCATCTAGATCTTGTTTCAATGTATTGTGTAAATTTTTAGAATATGTGCTGATTTGTTCATTAATTGATAAAGTTTGACTGATGGCACTCAATAAACATTTAACAGCTTCTGGATCACCCTTTTCCTTTAATTTTGTAAATTTACTTAATCCTTCCTGCAATATTTCTCTCTGTTGTGAAGCTAATGCATCAATATTTTTAAATTCTACATTGATCTTTTCTTTTAAAATGCCAATACGTTTTTCCACTGAATTTTGTGTAGCACCTAAAGCTTCCAATGTTTGAGACATATCTTTAGTAGCTTCTTCTAAAGATTGTTCGGCAGTTTTTTGAGATATGTCAGCATAATTACTTAACCGATCAGCTATATCCTTAACTAGTGTTTCAGATACAATTAATGATTCTTTTTGTTTATCAATTAAAGATTGAAATTCATTATTTTTACTTCGCAAATCTTCATTTGCGGAATTTGCTGCATTTAAATTTTCTTTCAATTGTTCAATAGTATCTTTCGCTCCATCAATTGTTTGTTTTTGTATCTCTATGTTCTCTTGAGCATCACTGATTTCTTTTTTAACCTGGTCTGCTAACCCTAAAATTTCTTTTGCTTTATTAAAAGCATTTGCCAAGTCACGAATTAAAAACATAGTTGCTGCAAGACATACACCTGCGGTTACTATCAGTAAAATCGGATTGCTTATTGCTGCTGCTATTCCAGCACCAAATAATAAACCTAATTTAATAGACGCTCCAACAATTGCTACTAACTCTGACACAATACGAAATGGTAACGCCTTTAAATCACTCAAGATATTTTTCGTATTAGTAATTTTCTCAACTACATTTCCTGAAACTACGCTCCCCGAATTTTCAGTACATTTATAATTCTCACAAGCTTCTCTAGATCTTTTATCAACTGAGAATCGTGCTGTTGTTCTTTGTTTTTTTATCTCCTCTATATTCTTTGGAGGAAAATTATTTTCTAACACAGAAGGAACTGCCCTTGTTTGTTGAATCAAGTTGGTCTCTATTTTTGGTACTTCACTAACATTATTAGTGTTACTAGATTGCGCCGTCGACACTTGTTTAACTTCATCTGCCATAAATTTTCTTGTTTGTTTTTAAAAGAGTGTAACAATTTACAAAAAAAACACAACTAAATTATAACAGCCAAATCATAATTTCACAGTTGTATATTTCTATTTTTTAATTTATACAGGTCTCAAATGTTCAATGAACCAAAAATTTCCATCGGAACAGATATCGTTGATATTTATCGTATTAATGACGCTATTTCAAAATTCAGTAATCGTTTTTTAAAAAAAATATTCACCGAGTATGAGTTAAAATACTGTATCAATAATCGTATCAATGTACAGTCACTCGCCGCCAGATTCGCAGCTAAAGAAGCATTTTCTAAGGCTCTTGGAATTGGCATAGGTGTCGGAAGTTCGTTAAAGTGGCATGATGTATCAGTAAAAAATACAAATTTTGGTCAACCAGAAATAAAACTTTCAGAAAATAGTACAAATTTAATGAAAAGATATGGATTTAACTCAGCAAAAATTTCACTATCTCATACTAAAACACTTGCTCAAGCCGTAGTTATACTTATTGGATAAAGGTATGTTTGAATCTATTGCTGCCAAAGTAGCCAAGACATTTAAAAACTTACGTGGACTTGGAAAAATTACAGAAAAAAATATATCTGAAGCATTAGAAGAGTTGCGACTTGCCTTAATCGATGCCGATGTAAATGTTGAGGTAGTAAACAATTTAATTGAAAATGTTAAACAAAAATCTCTCGGACAAGAGGTATTAGCAAAAATCGCACCAGAACAACAGATAGTAAAAATTATATACGATGAAATATCATCATTGCTCGGCTCAGAAGGAAATATTGCCTCTTTTGAAAAAAAACCACTAAAAATTCTTCTAACAGGACTACATGGAGCAGGGAAAACTACAACCGCTGCAAAATTGGCGATTTTTTTATCTAAAAAAGGATACTCACCGCTTCTCGTTGCATGTGATACTCAAAGACCAGCAGCGATTGATCAACTAGAAATATTAGCAAAAGATAATAATGTCGCTTTTTTTTGTGAGCGAAACATTCAAGATGTATCTAAAATTGCAGAACATGCCTTAAAATTTGCAACAAATAATACTCATAATGCCATAATATTTGACACTGCTGGACGATTGCAGATTGATCAGGATCTAATAAATGAAATAAAAATTTTAAAAAAGATTATTTCCCCTGATGAAACATTTCTTGTATCTGATGCAGCAGCAGGGCAAGAAGCTGCAAATGTAGCTAAAACATTTCATGAAGCACTAAACTTAACTGGTATAATATTGACGAAACTCGATGGTAATGCACGTGCTGGTGCAGCACTATCAATGAAAAGCGTAACCGGCGTGCCAATTCGTTTGCTAGGAACAGGGGAACATATCGCAGATTTAGAAATCCTTTATCCTAAACGCTTAGCTCAACGTATATTAGGCATGGGTGATGTAGTATCTCTCGTTGAAAAAGCGCAACAACAAGTCGATGAATCTGAACAAAAGAGATTAAGTTTAAAAATAAGGAAAGCTCAGTTCGATCTTGAAGATTTTTTACAAAGCTTGAAACAAATTCAAAAATTAGGTCCAATATCATCACTAATGAAGATGCTTCCTGGCGCGCACAATATGAACATTTCTGATAGCGAGAACGGTAAATTAAAACAGATTCAAGCAATAATTCAATCAATGACAATTCAAGAACGTAGGAAACCAAGCATCATTGATCAGCATCGCCGGGCTCGTATTGCTAGTGGAGCAGGAGTAGAAATTAAAAGTGTAAATTCACTATTAAAACAATTTTCCCAAATGCAAAAGATGATGAAATCATTTAAAGGAGAAAAGGGATTAAAAAATATGCAGGCACTAGCTGCACAGTTTGGACTCAGTCTAAAAGATAATATGAAATTTTAAAAAAAATTATATGCTTTTGAATTCCAAAGAATTTTTTATAAAAAGTTACATTTTAAACGCAAAATGGCATTTTTACTTTAGTGAGCCATCCTTATTATAAGGTCATAGATAATTATCAATGATATTTATTCTAATTATATCAGTAATTGGTGCCATGTTCATGGCATTTAATAACGGAGCAAATGATGTAGCTAATGCATTCGCTGCCGCTGTCGGTTCTAAAGCACTTAAACTAAAACATGCATTAGTTATAGCTGCAATCTTAAACTTTTTCGGAGCCATAGTACTTGGAGGAAATGTATCAAGCACACTAATTGATGGAGTGATACACGTCGGCACATTTCATGATATCAACAGTTATATTATTGGGATGTTATCATGCTTAATTGCATCAGGATGTTTTGTTTTATTATCAACTCAAACCGGATTACCTGTAAGTTCTACTCATGCAATTGTTGGCAGTATGATAGGAATTGCACTTATCCTTGGAGGAATCAATTCAGTTAATTGGACATGTTTTTCAATTTTAACACTCTCATGGATAATATCTCCTTTTATTGCTGCTACGTGTTCACTATTAATGATTAAAATAATAAAATTTATAATATTTCGCAAGGGATCTGAAAATATTTTGGAAAGAACATGTCGTTGGATACCTATTTTAGGATGCATAACATGCAGTATAATAATATTTGCCATTAAAAAGGGGACATCTACAAGAAGTTTTGAAATTACATATAAATTTTTTATTGTTTTTTTATTAGTATATATTGTTCTTTTTTTCATCGCCAAACACATTGCGAAACATTCTAAACCTAATGAACATGGAGCAGAACGAATTTTTAAAAGATTTCAAGCGGGAACATCATGTTTGGTCGGATTTGCAATTGGATCAAATGATGTAGCTAATAGCATAACACCAGTACTAGCTATATATTTTGTTACAAAAAACAATATCATTCCAGAAACATTCAATCAATATACCATTCCCATATGGATGCTGGCAATTGGAGGATTAGGAATGTCTGCTGGAGTTTTAATACTTGGACATAAAGTAATCGCTACTTTAGGGCATAAAATTACACTTTTAACAAATTCTTATGGATTTAGTGTCGATTTTGCAACAGTTACAACAATAATTTTGTCATCTATGTTAGGGTTACCAGTTAGTTCTACTCACGCTGCTACCGGGGCAGTTATTGGAGTAAGTTTAGAACAAGGTTTAAGTGGATTAAACCTCAGATTACTAACAAAAATATTTTTAACCTGGATAATAACAGTCCCTGCATCAGCTATACTGACAATTATAATATTTTCTATGCTAAAATCTATCCTTTGGTTGATACTATAAATGACACTACATCAAAGTAAATTATTAGTAAGTATAACGACGTTAACATGGGCAAAAGAACCACTGTTGTATTCTATTCCCGGAGATTTAACAAATACCGTACAACCAGGGATGCTTGTAGAAATCCCATTTGGTAAAAAAACAGAATATGGAATAATACAAGAAATCGTACATCATGCTCCTAAAAACATTGATTTTGAAATTAAAGACATCACAAAAATACTATATTCTCACGCTCTGTTTGGGAAAGATATTTTACAACTTATAACATGGATATCTAATTATTACGCATCCAATATAAAGAATGTTGCAGAAACAGTAATTCCAAGTGCTATACGTAAACTAGTAAATCCAAAATTCAATACAACTTTATCAATCAATAAGTATCTATCGAATTCTGAATTATTAACCCTGCAAAAACGTTCACCTAAACAATTCGAAATCTATCAAAGAATCGTATCTTCCGATACTGCTATCAATAAAAACTCCATTCAATCTTTATCAGCACTAAAAACCTTAATAGATAAAAAAATTGTATCTGAAAACTATGTGCAAATTCAACGAATAGAATATCATGATAAATTTGGGAATAACTACATGCCCTCAAAAAATATATTATTAAATAATGAGCAACAATCTGCCGCAAATGATATAATTTCATCAATCAACCAGAATACATTTCATACACATTTATTATACGGCATTACAGGATCAGGTAAAACAGAAGTCTATATAGAAGCAATTAATCACGTACTTAGTTTAAATGGTGATGTTATCATGCTTGTTCCTGAACTTGCACTAACTCCTCAGACCGTAAATAGAATACGCAATAGGATATTTAAATATAACGATAAAGTACTAGTATGGCACAGTATGCTATCTGATGGGGAACGACGAGATGCATGGTTAGCCCTATCAAATGGTGATGCTAAAATTGTTATTGGTGCACGTTCTGCGATATTTTCTCCACTAAAAAATATTAGATTAATAATCGTCGACGAAGAACATGAAACCAGCTATAAACAATCTGAAAATCCTCGTTATCATGCACGTGATGTCGCAGTTTACCGTGCAAAATTAAATAATGCTGTCTGTATATTAGGCTCAGCTACCCCATCATTGGAGTCAATTTACAATGCCCAAAACAAAAAATATAAAATAAATCTTCTTCCTTACCGCGTTGATAACAAAATTTTACCAAAAATAGACATTATAAACACACAATATGAAAATAGTAAAAACATTATTTCTTTACCTCTTCAACACTTAATAAATGATAGATTAAGTAAGAAAGAACAAACAATTTTATTCTTAAATCGCAGGGGATATGCTACAGTTGTACTTTGTAAACATTGCAACTATTTAGCAGAATGTCCATGTTGCAGCGTATCTTTAACATATCATAGCGATATACATAAAATGCTATGCCATTTATGTGGACACGAAGAAATTCTTCCATCACGTTGCCCGACGTGTGGTAATACTGACATACTTCAACGTGGGATAGGCTCTCAAAAATTAGAACAGATTACTCGCAGTCTATTTCCAGAAGCTACCATCGCTCGCGTTGATTCCGATATAATGAATCGCAAGAATGAAATTCGTAATATATTGAACAAGTTTCAAAAAAATGAAATTGATATAATAATCGGAACTCAAATGATTGCTAAAGGATTAGATTTTCCAAACGTTTCACTAGTTGGGGTAATCAATATTGATGGGACAATAAACTTCCCTGATTTTCGAGCAGCAGAACGAGCATTTCAGTTACTTACCCAGGTAGCTGGACGTGCAGGGCGTGGTCATAAACCAGGACATGTAATTGTACAAACTTATAATCCAGAGTCATATATAATAAAACTCGCTAAACAAAATGAATTTACTCATTTCACGGAAATAGAACTAAAAAATCGCAAAGAATTCTTATATCCTCCATGGAGACATATAATAAAAATCGTTATTTCCGGTGAAAATAGACAATATACAAAGGAAATATCGATTAATTTACAAAATAATTTAAAAATGTTCCTGACTAACGTTGAAGTCAAAAACGTAACTCCAGCAATTTTATCAAAAATTAATAACAAATTCCGTTACGTAATCATTGTATTTTCATCAAAAGTACTGCAAAGTGTAACATCCATAAGATCTATAATAAATAAATTAAAAAAAACATCTGACACTGATATGACAATTGATGTCGATCCTATAGATTTAATTTGATAGGATAATATTTTTTAAAACTAAATGAACGATATTTGGGTCAATCTTTTCAGAAATACTACGCCCTTTATGGTAAATGACAACTTTCCCATCGGGCATTCCAACAACAGCATAATCACTCCCTCTAGCTTCGCCGATACCATTAACCACACATCCCATGACCGCAATTTTTAGGTGTTTTTTTAAAGAAATGTCTTGTAATACAGCCTTGATGTTAGAAAATACTGACTGTATATCGAAGCTTGTTCTCCCACACGATGGGCAGGCTATAAATTCCGGACCAAACCAACGAAGATTTATAGATTGTAAAATATCACGCGCTACCGATAATTCCCTTCTAGGATCTTCTGTTAATGAGACTCTTATGGTGTCCCCTATTCCATCAAGCAATAAACTACCTATCCCCACAGCTGACTTCACACGAGCATATTGCTGATTCCCCGCTTCGGTAACACCTAAATGTAACGGATAAGTTACTCCTAATGCATCCATTTCGCGACAGGCTAACCGGTAAGATTCAACCATTAAGTTCACATCACTTGCTTTAAATGAAAAAATAATGTCTTCAAAATTAACTAATTGTGCAGCTTCAATACATTCATAAGCACTTTCCCACATACCATGTACATTATCTCCAAATTGCGATATGATTCTGTTAGACAACGAACCGGCATTAATGCCTACCCGCACTGGAATATGTAATTGTTTG
>CBCPNC010000004.1:0-5310 GCA_965120425.1 uncultured Opitutia bacterium | reverse complement strand
GCTCTCGACAGGATCGAGGCAATGGTGGCGGAGCTGAGAGGCGAGGCAGCGCAGCCGGAGCAGGACAAGGAAGAGCCCGCGGAGAGCGCGGAAGAGGCAACGGCGACAGCTGATGCCGCAACGGCCGTCTCGCCCGCGCAGGCGGAAGAAAAGCGGGATGTCGACTTGGATCGCTTCGCCAAGGGGCTTGCGTACCGGCTGAAAAAGGCGGCCTCCGCGCACGAGGACTGGCAATACGCGGCAAAAAACCCGGGCTCTGCAAGGCTGGAGGCGCCGCAGAGAAAGGCCCGCTTTGAAAACCGCCTGGCGGAGCTGTCCGCCTGGTACGGCAAGGGCAAGGAGAAGTTTACCGCCCCCGTTGCCTGGCGCGGGCTCTTGGACGCGGCCAACGATCTTGTTGAAGACGGCCAGATAGAGGAGGAAAGCGTCTGGCACGCGGTGGACGCGGCCGCCGCCTAGGTACAGAACCCCCGCCCGCCTTCGGGCGGGGAAAGGGAAAGAGAGCCTTTTGGCTATTTCGCAGCCTAACTTCTACAAACACTAATATATCGTCATCTAATGCGATAATATCGATTTCTGCATGTTTATATCACCAGTTTTTATCTATTATTTTGTAATGTTTTCTTTTTAGGAAGTGGCATGCAATCTTTTCACCATATTTGCCTAAATTAAAGCACTTAGGTGAATAGAATAAATTGCTGAAAAATTTTTTTAACCTTTTTAACATAAAAAGCCGACATATTATATAACAGTCGGCATTTTTTCTTCTCAAAAATCTCTATTATTTAGCGATTTCTCTAAACTTTGCTCCGACTTTAAATTTAACAGATGTAGAAGCAGGGATATTAATTTTTTCTTTTGTTCTAGGGTTTATTCCTGTTCTGGCTGCACGCTTTACAACAGAAAATGTACCAAATCCAACTAATTGAACGGAGCCAGTTTTTTCTACACCATTAATTATTGCTTGTAAAACGGAATTCAAAGCTTGTTCCGCACATGCTCTAGAACAACTTTCGCCCGAGAGCTTTTGTATTTCACATATTAATTCAGCTTTATTCATTATACGATTTCCTTATGCTTAAGTTTAATCCTCCAGCTACATGCTACATAGCATAGTCAAAAAATAGTTTGCAAGTATAAAAAGAAAAATAAAGCCTTAATTTATTAATTTTAAGCAGTCTTATTGTTGTTTTTTAATTTTTAACCATTTCTCAAGTGTCTTACGATCATTTTGATAAGTAATTCCGTGCCATATACTTGTTGTTGGTAGAATTTGTACTGTACATTTCTTTTTAGAGATAGCATTTGTTATGGCGACAGGAAGATAAAATTCTTCATTTAGGGGATCACTTATATTTTTTGTAAATTTCTGCCATTCTTCTTTTAAAATGTGAAATATCTCAGGTGTAAATCCCCAAAGATTCATGGATACAAGAGTGTTTTTAGGAAAAATATTCCCTGATTCATCAACTATTTCTTCATTATCATTTCTAGAAATTCCTTTATATTCTACAATTTTATTTAAATGTTCGCCGGTTGTGTATATAATTCCGCGAGACACTGTGCCATTATTTGATAATGTGTCTGATAATTTGTATCCAATTGCTGAAAAACAACTTTCTTTGGGGTCTACTTCTTTAAGAAAAGAAATTGCAGTTTTTATAGCGTTTTCTCCATATAAATCATCTGCATTCATAACTAAAAAGTTTCCTTTTAGGCAATGCATAGCAGATAATACTGCATGTCCCGTTCCCCATAATTTTGTTCGTTTACAAAATTTACATAATTTGTGTTCAGGATCTTGGTAAATTAAGGAAAAAGTACTTTCATCGGGTAATATATGTGATAATCGTCTATGAAAAATATCGGCAGTTTGTTCTTGAATAACAAATATAATATTATTAACGCCATTTTTTATAGCGTCTAATATGTTATATTCAGCTATCGTTAATTTAGCATCTCCAAATAATTCTGTTTGTTTTAACAAACCATATCTACTACTGCTACCTGCTGCTAAAACAACAAGCGATAATTGAGTACTCATTTAATGAATTTAAAAATTTATGATTTTTAGTTGCAACAATCTTTTTTGTCAGTTGTATCACAATTTAAGTAATGAATCTAGCTAATATCATAACTCTAGCTCGTATTCCACTGTTGTTTGTTGTGGCATTTTTTGTTTATTTTGAATTTCTAGGTAGCGCAAGTGTAGGATTCTTAATTTTTGTTGCAACTAGTCTAACTGATTGGTTGGATGGATACTTAGCTAGAAGATTCAATATAACTTCTACTTTGGGGGCATATATTGACGCTTTGACGGATAAAATTTTTATGATCGGAGTGTTTTTAGTAATGTTAACGTTAAATATATTACCCCGTCTATCGTTATTCTTAGTGTTACTTATTGTTGTAAGGGAATTATTTGTTACTGGCATTAGACTAGTAGCTGCAAAGCAGAATATAGTTTTAGCGGCGGAACATGAGGGGAAAATAAAAACTGTTGTGCAAATAGTGTCATCAGGATTTTTGCTGGCTTGGTATGCGTTGATTCGGGATTTTGTTTGGTTGTTTCCAAAATTTTTTATCAATAGTGTATATTGGATAGGAATTATTTTATTTTTGTATGCTACATATCTTACGATTAAATCGGGAATAATGTATGCTCATAGATATAGATATTTACTTTTAGACTGTTAATATATGCAAAATTTTAACAATTTTATAGTGCAGGTTGCAACTCTAGGAAGGTTAGGTCATTGTAAAATTTTACCTGGTACAATAGGATCCTTTTTAGGAACGGTCTTTTCGTATATAATTTTTATGATTTTTAAACAACAAGTTGCAGTAATTTTATCGTTTACCATGATATTGTTTGCGATTTATATTTGTCATTTTGCTGAAAAAAGTATTGGTTCAAAAGACCCATCATGTGTTATATTTGATGAATTTGTTGCTATGCCGGTTTGTTTTGTTCTTCTTTTTGAAAGATATAATTCAATATGGTTGTTCTTGATAGGATTTATTATATTTAGAATTTTTGATATTATTAAGCCATTTAACTTGAAAAAATTAGAGAGATTTAATGGTGGATTTGGAATAGTACTAGATGATATAGGGGCTGCTATTTATACAAATATAACACTGCAAATATTAAGCTTTTTGTTGAAATTTTTTGGTAGGTTTTAGAAGTGAATGAATTTTATCCAATATTATTAGTGATATTGTTTTTCTGTGGCTCTATAATAGTGCATGAATTTGGGCATTATATCGCTGCACGTGCACGTGGACTATATGTTCCTAGATTTTCTATAGGATTTGGTCCACGTTTGTTTAGTAAAAAAATTGGTGAAACAGAATTTTGCTTATCTTTATTACCACTTGGCGGTTATGTCGCTATTCCACAATTAGCGGAGCTAGATAAAATTGAAGGCAAATATGATATTCCAAGTAATATTAAACCAGCCTCTTGTAGTGATAAAATCATCGTTGCTGTAATGGGAGCAGTTGCAAATATTATTTTTGCGTTAGTATTGGGGACAATACTTTGGTACACTGGTATTCCAGTAGATAGTAGTACATTAAGTCGAACAATTGGATATGTTGAACAAGAATTAGAATTATCTGATGGTAGTAATGTGATATCTCCTGCACGAGAAGCAGGTTTACAAGTAGGGGATGAGATCATATCAATTGATGGTTCAGAAATAAAAAATTTTTCTGATATTCAGCAATTTTTGGCCCTTGGTGTATGTAAAGATTCTAATGGGAGAGCGTATTCTGATGTAGATTTTATAAGGTCGAATCAGAAGATGAAAACTACAGTATATCCGATATTATGTGGAAAGGTTGATAAATTCCGCCAAATCGGGGTCTTTCCTAAACAGGAACTGATAGTTGATTCTACCTTAAATAGTAAAATTAGTGTTTATCCGGATGACAAACTTCTATCTGTAGACGGCATTCCAGTTTTAAATATTCGTTTCTTGCAAGAATATGTAGCAGGGAAAGATAATGTTAGAGTGGAATTTTTGCGTGATGGTAAAAATTTTTATGAGGAAATTGACACAATTAAGATAGCTGCGATCAAGCCATATATTAAGTTGAATATAGACGATACAGAGATCAATATTTTGCCATTTTATGCTGGTAATGTAAACAAAAAAAAGATTTCCGAGTATACAGATTCATCGTTATTTCTTTTTTCAGGTGATAAATATTTTTTAAAGAAGTGTAACTTAGAAAATGAAGTTAATGTTGTTGCTGTTAACAAAAAGCATTGCAGCAACTTGCAAGATATTTTGGAGAATTTTAAAAAAGAGTCAGATAACGTTTTCACTATCTTACGTTCTGATATGCCCGTTGATATTTTTTTGCCTAAAGTTGATAATATTACTCTTATTCCGGCGGTTTATAAAAATGTTCTTGGGATTAATTTTAGAAATAATATCGTAACTATTAATAAATCTCCATTAGCATTGATTAGAGAATCATTTTCTGCGACGTTTAAAACGTTAGGTGGATTATTCAATATGCACTCTGATGTATCCATGAGAAATTTAATGGGGCCAGCTGGATTAGTTAGAGCATTACACGCGTGTTCTAAAACTGATATTCGTTTGCTGTTGTGGTTTGTGATTTTGATAAATGTTAATTTAGCTGTACTTAACTTGTTGCCGTTACCTGTGCTCGATGGTGGATGTATTGTATTAGCTCTTTTAGAAAAGATAACCTCTGATAAGTGTCGATGCATTGATAATATTTTCGGAGTTCTGCAAAGTGTATTTTTGTTTTTATTGTTATCATTACTAGTTTATGTTAGTATCTTCGATATTAAACGATGGAAGGTTGATAGTAATATGCGAAGTGATTATGAACGCCAATCAAAATTGAGATTATTGTGAGAAGAAAGACACATGTTGTAATGGTTGGTAACGTTGGTATTGGTGGCAATTATCCAATAAGTATACAGTCAATGACAAATGTTCCGCTTCAAAAAGTCAGTGACAACGTTTCTCAAATAATTAATTTGGTAGAGAATGGGTGTGAAATTATTAGGTTATCTGTTCCGAAACCATCGGATGTTTTACTGTTTAAAGAAATAAAAAGCAAACTGCGCAAATTAAAAATAGATATTCCCTTTGTTGCTGATGTACACTTTACTCCACGTGTAGCATATGACTGTTTAAAAGTTGCTGATAAAGTCAGAATTAATGCTGGTAACTTTGCTGAATCTACTTCGATGTCATGTAAAAATGACAAGAATGTGATTTTAAAAAAGTTTTCGGATTTTTTTCAAGCGGCCAAACAATT
>CBCPNC010000003.1:0-4251 GCA_965120425.1 uncultured Opitutia bacterium | reverse complement strand
TGTTTCTTTGCCAAGTGAATTAATTAATGAGCCGAAAGGTATAATTGATGAAGTAATTTATCGAGTAGTATATGCTGGTTACATGGAACGCGAATATAAGTGGATAAAAAAAACAAAAGATATGGATGCGGTAAAGATTCCGGATCTGCTTGATTATGGACAAATTAAAAGCTTGAAAAATGAAACTCGACAAAAATTAAAGCAATTTAAACCGTTAACCTTAGGTGAGGCTTCTAGAATAAGTGGCATTAGTCCAGTTGATATTAGTACAATATGGGTGCACATTGAAAAATTAAGAAAGTCGTAATTATAACATTGCTTTTTCGCGTATTGATTCATTGTGTTATAATGCTTAATGATTATAACTAATTCAGTTTTATTATCTGTTACTTTGATGCTTGTACTTTGTATAAGACATGTTAATGTAGTTATTGCACTTACGGCAAGCTCCATAGTATGTGGATTATTAGACGGTATGTCGTTACATGATACTGTTGTTATCTTTTCTAATGGGTTGGGAGGTGGAGCGAAAATTGCACTAAGTTACGCAATATTAGGAGCCTTCGCATCTGCAATTGCGCATTCTGGGTTGCCGGATTTGTTGGCTAAAGAATTGGTCAATAAAATAAAACTTAATTCAAAGCATAGTATAATATTTATGAAGTTTATATTTTTTATCGCTATTGGCTTAATGTCAGTAGCGTGTAAAAATATCATTCCTGTACACATTGCATTTATCCCTATATTAATTCCACCTTTATTAAAAATTTTTAATAATATTGGAATAGATCGACGAATTTTAGCATGTATTATTACTTGTGGTTTAATTGTATCATATATGATTATACCAATTGGTTTTGGTGAGATTTTTTTAGATAATATTTTGCGTAATTATCTGTTAATTAATGGATTAAGTGTTTCATTGGAAGATGTTGTTTTTATCCTAAAAATTCCTGCCATTGTGATGTTTAGTGGCTGTATATTGGCTATAGTTAGGTATAGAAAAAGGCGTGATTATAAAATAAGTGATACATTAACGAATGTGTACAATCTCGAAAAGATATCTTCTAAAACAGCTTGGATATCTATCCTTGCGATTTTAGTAGCATTTATTGTTCAGATATTTACTCGTGAAATTATTCTAGGGGCTTTAGCAGGGTTTTTTATATTTTCTTGTCTAGGTATAGTCGAACGAAATGATTCTGATAGGGTAGTAATTGAAGGATTTAAAATGATGGCTGGTATATCGTTCACCATGATAGCTGCGGCTGGATTCGGTGGTATTTTGCGCGCCAGTAATGATATGGCAATTTTGATTAATTGGGTCGCTGAATGTGTTGGGAATAGTAGATTATTAGCAGCAATTGGTATGTTATTGGTTGGTTTTTTAATATCCGTTGGTATTGGTTCTTCTTTTTCTACAGTACCAATTGTTGCCCCTATTTATGTCCCTTTGTGTTTAAAACTAGGGTTTAGCCCAATTGCTACTGTTATTGTTGTTGCTATCTCTGGAATATGTGGTGATGCAGGTTCTCCTGCTTCAGATTCTACACTCGGTCCAACTATGGGATTGGACGCAGATGGACAACATAATCACGTTAAAGATACAGTGCTTCCAGCTTTTTTGTACATTGTACTTCCAGTATTTTTTTGCGGAATTATATGTGCCTCCATATTTTAATGGCGAAGTATATCTTACTGTAATGTTTCAGACTGCAAGATCGCTTTAAATTTTCTTAAAAAAAATTTTTTTGTTTTATGTAATGTAAAACAAAGGCCCCCAATATAGATTGGGGGCTGGATGGGATTGGGATGGGAGAAATTTATTTATAAATTAATTTTGACAATAAACTTTTGCGGCGATTCGCTGCATTTCGATGAATTATGTTCCTCTTTACTGCTTTATCAAGTGCAGATATATAACTTTTGGCTGCATCTCGAGCCTGTTCAGGGGTACTAGTACATAACTCCCGAACTTTTCTTGCTAAGGTTTTTAACTTACTACGGACAGATCGATTTCTGGAACTACGAACTGCAGTTTGTCTAATATCTTTTTGTGCTGCTTTTTTATTTGCCATTTAATTTCAACTACACGAAAATTAAAGTCGATTTTAGAGTAGTCAAGATATTTTTATAGTTTTTTATTATTTTACATTTGCTGTTGTGTTGAAAAATTAGTAATTAACGGTAGTTAGGAAAAGGTGATCTTCTACTAATATATGTTAAACTATAATATTTCTCGTGAAAATGAAGATGAAACGGCAATAATTATGCTGTTTGGTGCTTGGGATATGTACTCAAAACATCCAAGTGTTGATGAAATAGTTAATGAAATTAATTCCAAAGGAAATACCCTTAAGAAAGTTATTCTGAATGTTGATAAATTAAACATATGGGATACAAGTTTTATAAATTTTGTCGTTGAATTGGCAGATAGATGTAAAAATTGTGGATTACAATTCGACGAAACTACACTTGAGAAAGGAATGCTGAATATTTTATTTTTGGTGCGTAACTCGAGAAAAGGAGAGATAGAAAATAGAGAGTGCAAATCAAAGGAATGTTTTAAAGATAGAATAAAGAGTTTTTTCAGGGAAAAATATTTGGTTTGTCGAGATAGTTTGGAGTTTTTGGGTGATTTTATTTTAGAATTTTTTGCAATACTAACTAATAAAACTAAAATTCGATCAAAGGAATTATTGATAATAATAGAACAAGTTGGTGTACAAGCGTCAGGAATTGTCGCTTTGATTAGTTTTTTAGTTGGACTAATATTAGCTTTTATAAGTATTATTCAGTTAAATAAGTTCGGTGCCGGGATTTATTGTGCTGATTTAGTTGGTATAGCTATGATGCGAGAAATGGGTTGTTTGATGACTGCTATTATTATGGCTGGTCGGACAGGTGCGGCATTTGCTGCTACAATTGGAACAATGATTGTTAATGAAGAAGTAGATGCTATCAAAACTACGGGTTTATCTTGTTTTAGATTTATTATAATGCCAAGAATATTAGCACTAACGTTTATGATGCCTTTGTTGTGTGTTTTTTCTGATGTCATTGGGATGCTTGGTGGCATGTTTGCTGGTGTCACAATGCTTGATATGAATATCGCTCAATATTTTTCGGAAACACAATCAGCAATTGTCATAAGTGATTTTTTTTGTGGGTTTATTAAAAGTATAGTTTTTGCGGTTTTGGTAGCAGGTATTGGTTGCTGGGAAGGGTTAGGGTGTGGACGTGACGCTGAATCGGTGGGTAAAGTAACAACTTCTGCAGTTGTTGTGAGTATTACTGCTATAATAATAGCAGATGCAGTTTTTGCGGTTATATTTAATGCTCTTGGAATATAATACTAATGTATGGTAAATGAAATAGAATTAGAAGTGAAAAATTTGACGATGTCGTATGGCTCGTACACTGTTATGCGGAATTTGAACTTTTATGTATCAAAAGGAGAAATTTTTTTAATTGTTGGTGAAAGCGGATGTGGGAAAAGTACGTTATTAAAATATCTTGTTGGTCTTAAGAAGTGTTCACAAGGAAAAATCTTTCATAATGGGATAGATATTTGCGATGAACAGTATCAAGAAGTTATGTATAGAAAAATGGGGATTCTTTATCAAAGTGGAGCATTATGGAGTTCGATGACTGTCTACGAGAATATACAGTTAGTTTTAGAAGAATATTCGAATTTGTCTAGAACTGAAATCGATCAAATGATAAGTTTGAAACTTTCTCTTGTTGGATTAGAAAATTTTAAACATTTTTATCCTGCACAGCTGTCTGGAGGCATGAAAAAACGCGCAGGACTGGCACGAGCATTAGCTTTGGACCCAGAAATATTATTTTTAGATGAACCATCTGCAGGACTAGATCCTATATCTGCTGCTAGGTTAGATGATTTAATTTTAAAGATACGCGATTATTTAGGAACAACGATAATTGCCGTTACTCATGATCTTGATAGTATATTTAAGATAGGAGATCGAATTATTTATTTAGATGCTACTTCAAAAACTATGTTAGCAATAGGGAAACCGGATATTTTAAAGAATGCACAGAGCAATTTAAAAGTATCCGGTTTCTTGTCTAGAGAATATATTTTGACTTAAAATATTTAACTTTATCTAATATTTCCAGTGATTGCTGATAGGCATTCTTTTCTATTTTGTTGTATAGAAGACATCATATTTAATAGGGATGGTTGCATTTGATACAATCTTGATATGTCTTGACTAATCATTGACA
>CBCPNC010000002.1:0-4853 GCA_965120425.1 uncultured Opitutia bacterium | reverse complement strand
TACGCTCCAGATTTATTAAGTATTAAACAAACATTAAAAAATTCTAATAGTAATAATACGTTTATAATAAAAGAATTAGAAATTTTTTACCCACATAAAAAAGTATTAACTTTATCTGGAATATGTATCGAAACTGACAATAATAATTGTGTATATGCTATTATTGTTTCTGATATTTCTACTACACGAGACATCATTGAAAAACAAATCGCAAGCGAACGTTTTTCAACGATTACTTTATTAGCCGGTGGTGTAGCACATGAAATAGGAAATCCATTAAACGCTATTTCCTTACGTTTACAGCTCATGCAAAAACAACTGGAACATGAGCACTTATCAAATATCAATGATAAAATGATTCAGTCAATTGTAGTGTGTCGAGAGGAAATTTCTCGTCTCGATGAAATTATAAAAAATTTTTTACAAGCGGTTCGTCCACAAAAACCGATCATGAAACCATGTGATATCAACTTGATCTTAGATCAAGTACTCAGTGTTTTAGCTCCAGAAATACATAATTTGCATATAAAAATCATTCGCACAAATATTCCAGTACCATTAATTTTAGGAGATGACAAACAATTAGGTGAAGCAATTTTTAATGTTATAAAAAATTCTATAGAAGCTACAGACCCACATGGAGAAATAAGAATCATATGTAGCTATACAGAATTACAAGTAATGTTAGAAATTAGTGACAATGGACACGGAATTTCAGCAGAAAATTTACAAAAAATTTCTGAACCATATTTCTCTACAAAACAAACGGGGAATGGACTGGGGATGATGATCGTAGAACGTATTTTACAAGAACACCGTGCAACACTCACAGTCCAAAGTGTTGTAGAACGTGGAACAAAAGTCACTATAATATTCCCACTTAAAGATCCATCTTTACCGCTATTTAATTAGAGTATGTCTTTAATTTATACTGGTATTACATGACTCATTTTTTATAATATAGGCACATGTTTTGTGCTAAAAACCGAGGCTTAGTGCTGTTATTTGTCTTGATAATTCTGAGTTTGCTTAGTTTATCAATCAGCACCTGTATTATCACAAATAACATTCATAAATTACATAGTTTAAATGAAATGCTTGAACAAGAGTCCCGTAGTGGTGCTGTTTTTGCGTTAAAATTAGCTCTTGCACGACTTCAAGAATTCGCAGGAAAAGACAATGTCATTTCATTAAAAGCCGGTAACTTTTCAGAATTAACTTTCCCAAATAATACTTCCAGGAATACAGTTGGGTTGTGGGAAGTAAATAAAATTAATGACCAATATACTTATCAATTTAAGTGCTGGTTAAACTCAGATTATAATTCAAATAATTTTTACAATATACTGTCTATAAACGAATTAGACACTACTTGTTTGACCCAAAACAAACAATACACAATTGACGTTTCAAAAAGAAAAATACACTTTTCTGATAAAAACCAATCAATTAAATGGTGTTTTTTTATTGAGGACGAATCACAGAAAATCGATTTATCGTTAGTGGATTCAAATGAAGTTTCTAATGAAGATTCATTAGTACCCTTATGCCCTCAATATCCTAATCTTGAAGGAATTACAATATTTTCAAAACACCAACACAACAACTCATTGTACAAGTATTTAAATTTTTTAGAAGAAATTAAACTAATTGACGATATTTTTAGTCAAAAAGTCATTGATAACCAACATTTATGTACATTGCATACTTATGGTATCTGGTCTAAACTTTTAGGGCTGAAAAAAGAAATCAATCAATTTTTAAATGAACGTACTTTTCGTAACAATGAAACAATTTTCGAAAACAATCCAAAATGTCTTATACAACCTCCAAACTGGAAATTCTTACAGTCATTTGCTAAATATGCCGAAAATCGCACCCAAAACTCTATTAAAGTCCAAGCATCTTCCCCATTTTGTCGTCCACAGTATTCTCAGGATTATTCATCTAATACATCATTAAATGATATTTACATGCCCACTCAGCATGGAGTCAACCCTATCATTGCTCAAGTGCTCTTTAATATTTCGTGCTATGTACAAAACAATAAACTAACAATAAAAATTTCCCCACAAGTTGCATTGTGGAATCCATATAATATAACATTGCAACAAACGAATTATAAATTAGTTACAAATATTTTTGCACCTCAAAAATCAGATAAAATCTGCTTAACAATCTTAGGAAAATCAAAAGATTCAAATAAAAATAATTTAATTCAACATATTCAGTTATGTTCCAACACTGTAAAAAACTATTTAAATGCATTTTGGACGCTCAGTTTGTCGACTGCTTTCGAACCAGGAGCAGTTAAAATTTTTTCTCTAGATCATGATTACTACCCTGACACTGCCGCTCAATTTAACGGCAACGCAGCATTAGGGGCCACAGATCACGGCTTTATTATCAATACAAATATTAACGCTAATGAATATCCGATATTACATTTTCTCTTACTGACTCTAATGGTAGCCAAAATCGCAATTGGAATTCATTTTATGTTCAACTATTATCACAAGATATGATATGTCAAGAAGTTGCACAGATATCACAAACTACAAAACTTCCAGAGTTAAAAACAAAATACTCTTCATTTAATAATGAACAAATATTATTTTCATTTTCTGCGTACATGAAAACTGCCAATCCACATGATACAGCAGACAACACTGGTATACGTTGGTTAACATTTGCCAATCCGCGTGCTCCATATGTTAATCGATCGGTTTTTCAAGATCCAACATCAGCATTTTTTAGTAGAGATAATATTGCTGGCAACTGGGGTTGGAATGCCAGTGTTCAGAACAAAAAAACTACATTAAATATTGATCAATTAACGTTTTTACATAGCCTCGTACTATTTGACCTTCCGCATAAAAAATATAGCATAGCCAATCTAGTGACCTTACGACATGTTAATTGGACACCATTTGGATATTTACCGACATATGCATTTGCTAATTCAAACGCTAATCCATATTTAAACATTAACGAAACTTTTACGTATAACGTGTCCAACGGTCAATGGCCAACACATGCAAAAGTTGAAGCACTTTTTGATTACACATATCTACTAAATGAAACCTTATTCGACAATTTCTTTTGTGTGCCTACAAACAATTGTGGTCAATACGTTCATAACCAACGAATTAAACAACTTTGTTTCGGTCAAAATATTTCAGCAGAAAATTCATTAATTAAAGGTGCTTTTAATGTACATTCTAACGCTACAGAAACATGGATAGCATACCTTTCTACTATCCAAGATAACGATCATAATATCATATTTCCACGTATATCATCCCAAGAAAATACTAAATATCCCTGCCAAAAAATAACAATTCAACAAATGCAAACGTTAGTGAAAAATATTGTAAAGTTAATCAAACTGCGAAAACATTTCGCAACATTAAGTAATTTTATCAATCGATCTATCCATGAAAACAATATGCAACAGCACGGACTATTACAACAAGCGATAAATGACACCAGATTAAACGAAAAATACCAAAAACAGTTTATAACTTTTCATAAAAACAAAAAGTGGTTCAATGACAAAATAGCTAGTGGATATCTAGAGGATGGATTACCACATATCATCGATCAAGCAGACATTTTGCAAACAATTTCACATTTCATGACTACCCGCGGTGATACTTTCAAAATAACTGCTTATGGTGAAGCTGAGCACAATGGACAAAAAAAAATACATAAATGTGAAGCAATTGTGCAGCGATTTCCAGAATTTGTAAACCCAAGTGACAATTTCCCAAACGATGAAAACTTATCTGAAACAAATCGTACACTGGGAAGAAGATTTAAAATAATTCTTTTTCGATGGTGTGATTAATAATTAAGGAATAATTATTTCTTGGCCAACAGTAAGTGCATTCGGGTAAGGTATTCTATCTTGGTTAGCTTCAAAAATTTTTTTCCAATGAGCAGCAGAACCATAGTATTTGCAACTAATAGTAGACAACGTATCTCCTGGTTGCACTATGTAACGCACTTTAGCTTTATTACTACGAATTTCACGTACAGGAGATATCACCTTCTTAGTATCTTGATATTGCTTATTTTCTAACAACCTACAGCGATTTTGTAATTCCTTTACCATGCGTTTTAATGAAATATTTTCCTCACGCAATTGTTTGGCAACTCCAATGAGTTCTAACCGTGAATCAATCTCAGAATTGTTACCTGGAAGCTCCTTAATAAAATTTTTCTTAGCAGTATTAATTAATTGAGTAACTACATTTTTTTCATAAGAATTATCACATTGCAGCAAAAATTCATGAAAATGATACATCGCATATATCGGATTATTATAAATATCTAAATAAATCTTACCAGAAGCCAAGTGAGATAATGGTGCAACATCTCGCCTGGCAATAACCCTTAGAAAGCAATTTAAAGCTTCACTGTCCCGCCCTTCATTGATAAGCTCACTACCACGTATATACTCTTTATCTAAAATTTCACTTTCCGAAGAAGAATGAAAACATCCACTCAACACTAAACAGAAAGACAAAAAGCAAATAACCCTCACTACATTTCGCTCACTTCAGGTGTAATATAGAAAACTAATTTTTCCTTGTATCACACAAACATTAATCTTCCGGTTTTGTTTTCGGTAACCCAATAACAATGCTATCATTTACTAGCTGACCACGTTTTTTCAATAGATCAACACGTTCATGCCTCTTTAAAACACTACGCTTTTTGGTAACAGTTCCACCTCTCGTAAAACTTGGATGTTGTGTCATATTATCCTCTCAATTTAATTGCCTTCTAAAAAAGCAACTTCTCTTTAGCAAGCAAAAAATCAGTTTTTACAGAATACATCTTAATCT
>CBCPNC010000001.1:0-5100 GCA_965120425.1 uncultured Opitutia bacterium | reverse complement strand
TTGAATTCATGGTATTATTGTTTGATGTTGCTTCTTCACCTTCTGGAATGGATCCTTGCATGAAGCTATCTAAACGCCCTTTCCATTTATTGACCTCATCTATAAACAACTTGAAAAATTCTTCGAACCCTTCTTCTGTTAAGAAGCGTAACGGATATTGATAACCAATAGCCGCCTGTCCACTTTCGCTGTTAAATGATAATGTCATCCCTTTGGTTTCTTCCTCGTTATCATTCATGCGAAGCAAGTAACGCATGACGGATGCACGATTCATTTCTGGGATTTCTCCGATTTCTGATATGAATATCATGCCATCTCTCTTATTGTCATATTTGAGATGGATAAGGGTTCCATTATCCACATCTAAACAACAATACCCAGAAGGATCGATCTTTAATCCTGCCAAATTTATTTTATTGGCAAAAGTCATTAATATTGATGAGAATTTATCCATTTATGATGACTCCTTAAAATTTGCTTGATTTTTAAAAAGGATAATTTGTAATTTATCAACGGTCAAGTTTAAATTCCAAAAAGTTTGCGATTGATTTGTAAAAAAATTATTGCCTTTTCTTCATGAGAAAGTAATTGTTCTTTCGTTGAATTTAAAAAAAAAGATATGAAAAAGTTTGCGAGTATATTACTTTCGAGTTGTGCTATGACAGCTCCACTGTGGGCGTGGTCTTCTAATAGCAATCAAAAAATCTTATCTGTTGATGTCCAGAAAGTATTTGAGAATTTTGAAAAAGCTAAAGCCGCTCAGTCTGCTTACGGGGAATCAGTTACTGCAGCAGATAAAGAATTAAAAGAGATGTATGAATCTATTGTTAAGATGAATGAAGAGGCAAAGGAATTACAAGCAAAGTCAGAAAATACTGCGTTAACGGAAGCAGCACGTAGTAAATTAAAAAAAGACGCAACTGCTAAAATGGAAGATGTCCGTAAAAAAGATATTGAATTTGGACAACTTCGTCAGGATTTGAATAAGAAACTTAATGAGCGTCGCCAAAATGAAATTGCAGAACAAAGTAAGGCTTTAGAAGAAGTTGTCGCTGCAATTGCTGTTGAGAAGAAAGCGGATATTGTATTGAATAAGTTTACTTCAACTTTATATGTTAATGATGCACTTGATATTAGTGATTTAGTCATAGCAAGATTAAATGACAAGAAGTAATTTTTGTTTTACATTGTAGAATTTTTATGTTGTCCTGCAGCTATAATGTCTGCAGGATTTTTTTATGTTCCAGTTTAAATATTCACTGCAAGAAATATGTGAAATCACTTCTCCGTTAAAAATTATTGGAAATACGAATTCTACGATTGTTAAAATTTCTGATATAGAAGCTGCAAAAAATGGAGAGTTAAGTTTTCTGGGTAATGCGAAATATCGCAGTAAATTGAATAATACAAATGCTTCTGTAGTTTTGATCAAAAGTGATACTTTTACTGGTTCTGAATCTCCGAAAGAAAATCAGTGCTTTTTGTTATACGATAATCCATCATACGCTTTAGGTTTACTTTGCAAAGATATTGAAAAGAAATGTATCAATAATGACCTCCATTTTATTCACCCATCTGCAGTCATTGCTGAAACAGCTGAAATAGATGACAATGTTACTATTGGCCCTAATGTTGTTGTCGAGAGTAACGTAAAAATTAAGCAAAATACTGTCATTTTAGCGGGGTGTTACTTAGGCAGTGATGTTGTCATTGGAAAAAATGTAAAATTATATCCAGGGGTAAAGATCATGGATTTCTGTGAAATTGGTGATAATGTTGTTATTCACGCTGGAGTAGTAGTTGGTTCAGATGGTTTTGGGTACGAAACTGTTAATGGTATCCATGAAAAAATTCCACAAATTGGTAACGTTATTATTGAAGATGATGTAGAAATTGGAGCGAATACTACAATTGATCGTGCACGATTTAGCTCAACTATTATAGGTAAGGGGACAAAAATTGATAATTTAGTACAGATAGGGCATAATGTTCATATCGGTAAATATTGTTTAATAGTTTCTCAGGTTGGAATTGCAGGAAGTTCTAAGCTCGGGAATTACGTAATCGTTGGTGGACAATCTGGGATCGCTGGACATTTAACAATAGGGGATCGTTCGATGATTGCCGGGCAGACTGGTATCGCATCAAGTTGTAAAGAGGGTTCTTTTTTACGTGGTTCACCTGCAATGCCTTACAATGAAGCCACTAGGTACCTTGCTTGTAGAAAATATTTGCCAGAATTAGTAAAAAAAATGAAGGGGTTGAAAGATTAAAATTAACCCCTTGTAAGGGATAATGTAGATTGTATTGATCGTTCAAAGATCTTATCTCCAATTTGTACTTTTATTCCTGCTATTAATTGGGGGTCGTGTGAAAAAGTTACGCGTAAATTACGACGAAATTTTGTCTCAAAGTGACATTTTAATTTTTGTATTTGTTCATCACTAAGATGTTCTGCAGCAGTGATAAAAAGGTGTTCTTTAAGTTTTTCAGATCGGACCAAGTTGTAATATGCTTGCAGCACAAGGAGCGTTTCTTGATTTCTAGGGAGCGATTTTAAGATAGCAGAAATCTTATCATCATCTAAAAGATGGTTTGTATATGATATTTTTAGCAGTTGGGCTGCAAATTTGTGAATATGTGTACGTATCTTCATATTAATATTTACACTGATTCAATTAACATTTCAACTGCTTGTTGCTGATAGTTGTTTTTTTCAGCATCTGTCAATTCACGTGTTAGAACTTTTTCAACAGTTTGAACGACAATATCTTTTAAATCACCTTTTAGCTTACTAAACATAATATTTCGTTCATTTTGGATGTCTGTATGAGCCTTAGAAATGATGCTTTGGGCCAATTCTTTATTTTCAATTTCCTGTCTTTGCATAATGTCCGCTGCAGATTTTTGTGCAGTATGGACAATGTTTTCTGCTTCTACATTCGCTTTAGAGATGAGATCGGAACGTTTGTGTTCGATATTATCCATCTCTTTTTTCATCTCTTCGCTATACTTTAGTCCGTCTTGGATCTGTTGATTTCGTTTATCTATTATATCGATTACATTTTTGAACACAAAACGATATAATACGTAAGTCACTAGCAAAAAATTTATTATTTGGAGAACCAATAATGGAACATTAATGCCAAACTTATCAAAAAGAATGACCAAATTACTAGCCTCCATTCCAAAAATTAGATTCATATTATGCTAAGAATAATACGTAAAAGGTTATTGCTTCTGCTAATGCCATTCCCAAGATTGATTGTACTAATACCTTACCTGATGCACCAGGATTCCGGCCAACTGCTTCAACAGCTCTTGTTCCGATAAGTGCAACACCTAGTCCTGAAATGAAACACCCAAATGCTTGTACCAACCCAGTTCCAATATTTCCTGTGAGTTCTGCTAATATACTAAACATATAATTTTCCTTTTTGTTAAATGTTTTTTGAAATTTCTTCTTCCTGTTGATTACTAACGAGTCCAACGTATACAGAGATAAGTAGAGTAAATACTGAGGCTTGAATTACTCCAATGATAAGTTCAAGAAAATAAAAAGGTAAAGGAATAAGATAAGTTAAATATCTTACAATTGAACACTGATGAATTGTTTCAACAAACCCGCTCATATGATGTAGCAAATTTTCTCCACCAAAAACATTACCATACAATCTAAACGATAATGATACTACACGGAATAAGATGGATAAACACTCTATAAACCCTACTGCAAAAAATATAAAAAACAGCAATGAATACATTAGCTTACTCATATCTCTTTTACTGGCTTTATTGCCGAATATTTCATGATAAAGCGCATGTATTCCAACATATTTTATTATGAAATATGCCCATATAAATAAAGACAGTAAAGCTAGTGCTAATGTTGTATTTAGATCAGAATTTGTCGGTCGAATAAAAAATTTAGCTTCACCATCACTTATCCATGCTATTGAGCCTACACCTGGTAAAAGCCCACTCCAGTTATGTAATAAAATGAAAACAAAATAACCTAGTAGTATAGGGAATATATGCTTAAAAATCTTTTGTCCGACAATTGGTTCAATCAACGATCTTAATGTAGTAATTATGCTTTCGATTATCGCTTGTCCATGAGATGGAACCATACTAACACCATCTCGTAAAAGAAATTTTGAAAACAAAATAATGAGTAAAGATACTAATGCTCCCGTCAAAATTGTATTACTTATGTCACACCCTGCAAATGAGAATACTCTTTCGCCAGCCGTTGCAATTGCTCCTTCATTAGCATATAATATACTCGGTAATATCGATAAACCTAATATTACTATAGTATAAAATAATCCTACTAAGCCACTTTTATATCTCACTATATAGCATAAAGGTAAATATCTAATTTTAATAAGTCAATAAAAAGTATAATACTATTATTCACAATTTGGCCTGGCTAAAACATTAAAATATGGATTTTCGTGAAATATTTCTTGGTTTTTTGAGTGTATAAAAAGGTTTATTGTTTTTAGCATTTCAGATTTTGTATTTGATCTACGCATATGATACAGAAACTCACCGTGATCATCGATACATTGGCCAATAAAATTAAGATATTTTTTTATGGAACATATTTGTTGATTTTCATTTGGAATAGAACATTCAACTATGTTCATTAGTTTATAAATATATTGCTCTATGTCTTTTAATTTAATCAATGGATATTGTTCATTCTCTATTAAGCCATTGATTTGATAAAAGATATATGGATTGCGTATTGCTGCACGACCTATCATTACTCCATCACATTTTGTATCTAAAAAAATTTTATATGCTTGTTTTGCAGTATTAATATCGCCATTGGCTAATACTGAGCAGTGTAATATTTGTTTTGCTTGTTTAATGTAATTATAATTTACTGGTTCCCGATAGAGTCCTTTAACAGTGCGAGCATGTATAGTAACATTGGCTAGTTCGTATTTACCTAAAATTTTTAGTATTACATTGTAACTAGAGTCATCTGAAAATCCAACCCGAATTTTTGATGAAATTGGCAAAGTAATATTTTCTTTTAAAGAAGAAATAATTCTTTGTATAGTATATGGTTCATTTAATAATGCTCCA